>CAINAY010000128.1 GCA_903846425.1 uncultured Noviherbaspirillum sp. | reverse complement strand
CTCCCCTGTTTATCTTATCCTCACGATGCCACCGTCCATCAGACGCTGGTACACACAATTGCCGAGCATTACAAATGCAGCGCCACAGCTCAACAGCTGATTACAACTCGACCCACTTGCCCTTGGTAAGACGACTGCTGTCGCTGCCCGAGCCGCTGCTGGTGGGCTTTTTATTGTTCTTGTGGTTGGTTGCCACCAGTTGGGCTCGCTTTCTGTCGCTGCCCGATGAAGGTCGCTACGTCGGCGTGGCCTGGGAAATGGTGCGCTCAGGTGATTGGCTTACACCGACTCTTAATGGTTTACCGTATTTTCATAAGCCGCCACTTTTTTACTGGCTTACGGCGGTATCGCTATCGCTTTTTGGAACCATTGAATGGGCGGCTCGACTGGCTTCATGCTTGGGTGCGATGCTCAGCGCGGGAGCAGCCTATCTTTTGATTCGACGCTGGATGTCGCACAGCATCTCGCGCTGGTATGTATTAATTCTAGCTACCACTCCTTTATTTTACGGTGGTGCGCAATACGCCAATCATGACATGTTGGTGGCTGGTTTCATTAGCATGGCGATTGCACTCACTGCCGATGCGGTGCTCTCCATGCAAGCAACCCAACCTTGGCGCATTCAACTACTCGGTGGATGGCTGTGCGCTGCGCTAGGTTTACTCTCCAAAGGTTTGATCGGCATCGTACTACCCGGTGGCGTATTATTTTTCTGGATACTCTTAGGGAATCGCTGGCGCCTGCTTCCCAAATTGTTTTGGTGGCCAGGCCCACTGCTGTTTTTGCTAGTAGCCTCTCCTTGGTTTTTATTAATGCAGCAAAAATTCCCGGATTTTTTCCATTACTTTTTCGTCTATCAGCACTTCCAACGTTTTTCACAAAGTGCGTTCAATAACGCTCAACCTTTTTGGTTTTATCTGGTAGTTATCGCGCTGACGTCATTACCCTGGACACCCTGGCTAATATCACGCTGGCGTTTGAAGCATGATTTCCATGACACGACCACGAGTGCGCTTCGCAGTCTGTTTTGGCTATGGATAGGCGTCATCACACTATTTTTCTCTATACCTACGTCGAAACTAGTGGGTTATGTACTGCCCGTGATGCCTGCACTCGCGGCACTCATCGCAGAAGGGTTGGCGAATATAACGCGCTTTAGTTGGCGCTGGAAATTCGCTATGGTGGCAGTTGCTGCTGTGTTGTGCGTGGGCTCTATCATTGCCATTACACGCGCAGATGACATTACGTCCAAACCCTTGGTTGCTGCCTACCGTCAAAATGCCGCTTCCGGCGAGCCCTTGGTGTTCTTGCATACCTACCGTTTCGATGTGCCGTTTTACGCCAAACTAGCAGAGCCAGTCATCATCATCGATAAGTGGGACCAACCTATCGTGAGAGATAGCTGGTCAAAAGAAATGGCTGATGCGGCTAAGTTTAGCCCGTTGGCTGGCGAAAAAGTGTTGGTAAATACACCCGACATGAGCAAAGTGTTGTGCACTCAACCCGTGACTTGGGTCATAGCGCCAACTAACCACATCATTAATAGTAAAGAATTTAATTCACTGGAACCGGTGGCGAAAAATAGTTTGTATGCTTTGGTAAAAATCACCTCTGATTTACCGTCACTCGGCTGCAGTAAAAAATAAAATTCTTCCTGATTAAAATGTAAAAAACATGTCATCTGTTTTGTTAGTAAAGCCATAGTTTTAGTTTTTTACGTATCAAATAATCCCGATTTAGGATCTCACCGTGTCAATTAGTAATCCCGAATTTTCAACCTCATCCATCATGGATCCGGTGCGTGTCACGGCGGCCAGCGATCACGCAAATGCACCGACCTCGGTTCTAGTCTTAGCGGCGATTGGTGTCGTGTTTGGCGACATTGGTACTAGCCCGCTGTATGCTCTAAAAGAATGTTTCAGCCCCGAGCACGGGATCCCCTACTCTCCCGCCGCGGTGATGGGTATCATTTCGTTGATCTTTTGGTCATTGATTTTGATCGTTACCGTAAAGTATGTCGTATTTGTTTTGCGCGCTGATAACAATGGTGAAGGAGGCGTGCTATCGCTGATGGCACTCGCTTTACGTGCAACGCGTTCAGATAGAAAAAAAATCTCAGCGGGTCTGCTCATGTTGGGCGCATTAGGCGCTTGTATGTTGCTGGGTGAATCGGTAATTACTCCGGCAATTTCTGTGCTATCCGCGATTGAAGGTCTTGAAGTGATTGCACCCGATCTAAAACGCTATGTGATTCCACTCACCCTAGTTATTGTTACCCTTCTTTTTTATGTCCAAAGCTATGGCACGGCTGCGGTAGGGCGCTTGTTTGGTCCCGTCATGGTGATTTGGTTTTCGGTACTCGCCATTTTGGGTGTGGTGAATATTTATAACAATCCACAAATATTAGCTGCGGTGTCGCCGCTGTACGCGGTTGCCTACATCCAAGAACACGCATTGCAAGCGTATATCGTCATGGGATCAGTTGTATTGTGCGTGACGGGCGTTGAGGCGCTCTACCTCGACATGGGTCACTTTGGACGCAAGCCGGTTCGCATGGCCTGGTTATTCGTAGCACTGCCTGCGTTACTAGCGAATTATTTTGGACAAGGCGCGCTGGTACTTTCGAATCCACAAGCCATAGAAAACCCTTTTTATTTAATGGCACCTGAATGGGCACTCTGGCCCATGGTGGGTTTGGCAGCATTAGCAACAGTGATTGCATCACAAGCCGTGATCTCGGGTGCGTTTTCCCTAGCTAATCAAGGTATCTTGCTCGGACTTTTACCGCGCATGGAAATTCTGCACACATCAGAAACTGAGCGCGGTCAGATTTACATGCCCATGGTGAATTGGGCCTTACTTGCCTTAGTTATTTTTACGGTGATTCAATTTAAAGAGTCGGGTAATCTAGCCGCTGCCTATGGTATTTCGGTGACGACCACCATGCTAATTACCACCACGATGCTAGGCGTGGTGATGTACAACGAATGGAAAATTAAACCTATATTTGTGTTTTTACTTATCGGCTTATTTTTTATAGTCGATTTTTCTTTCTGGACTGCCAACCTGATCAAGGTTAAAGATGGCGGCTGGTACCCATTAGGTTTAGGTGCTATCTGCTTCCTGATGCTGACCACCTGGCATAAAGGACGGCGCCTGCTGAGAGAACGCGTCGAAGCCGATTCCATCCGCTTGCCAGAATTTGTTTCTGCACTACTTGCGCATCCCCCTCATCGCGTTGGGGGAACAGCGGTTTTTTTAACGGCACATATTGATTTCGTCCCTGTCGCATTACTGCACAACCTAAAACATAACCGCGTACTGCATGAGCGCGTCATATTTTTAAAATTATCGATATGGGATGTGCCTTACGTTAGAGATGACGAGAGATTGACAGTCAAAGAACTCGGCGGAAATGTGTTTATTGTGCGTGCTGTGCACGGATTCAAAGAAACCCCTGACATTAATCGCGTACTGGCTTTGCTTGAAACACAGACAGGAATGAAATTAGAACTTTCAGATACGTCGTTCTTCCTTGCGCGCGACACGGTGGTTCCAAGTAATTTGCCGGGCATGGCGATTTGGCGCGAGCGTTTGTTTGCCTGGATGATGCAAAACGCAGCCAAGCCTTCAGATTTTTTTAAGATTCCACCGAACCGTGTGGTAGAACTAGGCACCAAAATCGAGATCTAACGCAGCACTATTCAAAGCACGACAGCGTTGCTCATTCACCAGCAACGCTGCCCTCACGGCGCGGATCAGCGCCACCTGTCAACCCCGACGAATCACGTACAATCGCTTGCACGCCACTAGGCATAGGGAATACGTTGACTCTATGGCCTTTTTCACGCAGTGCAGGCACCAATGATTCCAGCGCGGTACCACGTTCAATTTCTGTATCGCGATTACGACTACCCATGTTGGGAAGTTTGATTGCTTCGTAAGCATTCAGATTCCAATCGATCACGCCGATCAGGGTCTTGGCTACAAAATTAATAATCGAGCTACCGCCCGGCGATCCGACCAGCATAAATAATTGTTTGTTCTTGGTGACGATGATGGGAGCCATCGAACTGCGTGGACGTTTACCTGCTTCCACTCGATTGGCGACCCACTGACCCGAGGCATCTTTAGGTTGTAATGAAAAATCAGTTAGCTGATTATTCAATAAAAATCCGTGCACAAAAATCTTGCTACCAAATTCCGATTCAATCGTACTCGTCATCGAAACTCCGTGCCCGTAACGATCGACGGCGACTAAATGCGTCGTCGAAGGTAAATCGCGCGCATTGTCAGCGCCGCGTTTCTTTAGCAAATGTAAGGCGTCACCGGGCAAGGCAACACCCATGCTGACACGGCTATCGATGTGCGCTCCGCGTGATCGCAAATAATTCGGATCAAGCAAGCTAGTAACAGGAACCGATATGAAATCTGGATCCGCCACATAACGCTCACGATCAGCAAACGCTAAGCGACCGGCTTCTGAAAAATAATGTACCGCCTCGAGCGACATAGGCATCATTTGATCTATGTGATGCTGCTCTAACATGCCTAACATCTGCAACACGGCTATGCCACCTGATGAGGGCGGGCCCATGCCACATAGGCGTAGTTGTTTGTAGTTGCTGCAAACGGGAACACGCTCTTTCGCGCGATAATTTTTCAAATCATCTAAGTTCAAATCGCCCGATTGAGTATGTGCATGCACGGCATCGACGATAGCTTGAGCAATTTCACCTTGATAAAAAACGTCGACGCCTTGGCTAGCAACACGGCGCAGCACCTCTGCTAATTGAGGATTTTTAAGAACGTATCCAACAGGGGCTGCAGCGCCAGTGGGATAAAAATAATCACGTGCGCTGAGCTGTGCATACAAATCGCGGTTACCTGCAATTTGCGCATGAAGCCTTGGTGATACGGGAAAACCCTGCTCGGCTAGATCAATCGCTGGTTTAAACAAGCGCGACCAAGCTAAACGTCCATGCCGGCGATGCGCCAGCTCCAACATGCGCAGCAGCCCCGGGGTTCCGACGGATTTGCCGCTGTTTACCGCCGCGTTAAAAGGCAGCGCTTTGCCATCGTTCAAAAAACGGTTGGCATCGGCTGCCGCCGGAGCGGTCTCGCGCCCGTCATAGCTTTGCACGTGGTCTTTCGACGGGTCGTAAGTCAGCAGGAAAGCACCCCCGCCCAAACCTGAGGATTGCGGCTCCACCAATGCAAGCACTAATTGCATGGCGATCGCCGCGTCTACCGCCGAACCGCCCTCACGCAGCACTTGCTCGCCCGCACGCGTTGCCAAGGGGTTTGCGGCAGCGGCCATCCAGCGTTTTGAGCGCACTAAGGCGGTATCGGTAACGCCGGTAGCGGCTTCGGGATTAGCCTCTGGTGGGCTCGGAGTCCGGGCCAGTGCCGTCCCACCGAAATGACTCGACAGAAAGAGTACGCACCACAAGGCTAGAGAGCGGGAAATCATGGCAGGCAGGTAAGCTAGGAAAGTATGCTTTGGGGAAATATGTGCGGTATTATGTTTCATAAAGGATACGACCACACACTTGGTGCCCTATGCTCGGTGGTCGTGGCTTAATTTTAAGCGGCTTAAGTCGATATATAAGCCGACAAGTCTGCATGAGAAAACGCGATGGCTGACGAAGAAGCAAAAGAAGACGAAGTAAAACAGAATCAAAATGT
>CAINAY010000127.1 GCA_903846425.1 uncultured Noviherbaspirillum sp. | reverse complement strand
TAGGCTGCTTGGGCTACGCGCAAAGCTGCTTCAGCATCGCGCATGGCGCCTTCGGATAGCGCCTTTATTCTTACTTGCGCGATCTCGATAGATTTCCAGGAAAGTTCCAATTGCTGCAGTAGCTCAGCACGTCGTCCTTCGAGCCGGGTGAGGGTGCGTTCGCGCTCAGCTATGGCTTCAGCACGTGGGCCACGTTTTTGATCGAGCAGCGGTATCTGCACGCTTACACCGACTAAATTTTGTCTTACGTCGGGCTGATTAATTTGCGCCAATTTGATGTCGACGCCGGCCCAACGACTAGCCTCAGCCTCATTGATGCGTGATTTGTTACGGTCAAGTTCGGAACTGAGAACGCGCAACTCAGGGTTATCTCGAAGTGCTGTCTCTTTTAGGTTAGCTAATTGAGGGAGTTCATGTGCATCGGCGAGCTGTGCGTCGAGTTCCCAACTCGCGGGTAATTGACCGCCTGCCAGACGATTCAGTGATATTGCCGCTTGAGCGATTTGCAACTGTGCTGTCTGCTTTTTCTGGCGAGCGTTAATGATTTCTGCATCGGATTTAATTAATTCGTAGCGGCCTGCCTCACCTGTCTCTACACGCAAGCGTACGCGTTCACGGATTTGTTCGAGCAATGCGAGGGCATCGCTTGCAGCGAGGGCCTCTTCGCGCCGTAATAGATATTCATAAGCGCGAAGTTTGACTTGCGCCACCAATTCATTTCGTATTTGTCCAAGCAATTCTAGACTGGTATTTTCTGCGAACAACGCGCTATCTACCCGTGCGCTACGTAAGGCTGGGTTTTCAATGAGCTGCGAGATTCCTACCACTGTCACCGTACCTGCTTGCGCGGCTGTATGAGCAGCGCTGTTGCGTCCCGAATCAAATTCAACACGCGGGTTGGGCAGGGCGCTTGAAGTAATTACAGCAGCGCGTGCGATATCGACTGAGCGTAATCCCGTTTGCAACGAGGCATTGTGTTTCAGCGCGAACGCGACTAAGTCTTCTACGCTCAGTTGTGCCGCGGGCGACGTGTCTGCCGATGACTGTTGTGCATACGTGGGCGAGCAGAGCCCTATTGCGATCGCCGAAATAAACGATGTAATGAGTCTTCGTCGAGCATTATTTTTACTCCACATACTTCGTAATGAAGTTATTGCCAATTGAATAATTGAGATGTGACTCACCATGGTTTCAGACTATTTGTCAGTTAACTGTCAGGAAAAAGAAAGGATTATGTCAGAAAATTAAGAGCCATGCAGACGAGCTGTCGAATGATACACAGAGGATGCAATCTACTTAATTTATAAGTGACTAAACGAAGCAAATGATACTTGGCAAGCGCAAGGTTAGCGCTATTGATTGCCAAAATGAAGCGATACCATAAAAAAAAAGCCCGCGAGTTTATCGCGGGCTTTAAGGTGATGCAGGTAAATTAGGTCAATTCAGCGCAGTGATTAGTAGTTGTGCTGGTAATGGAGGCGCCAGCTTTTTCTCTCTTCTTCGTAGTCATCCGCTTTGGATTGGCTATAGCGTAAACCTATTGTGTTGCTTTTGTCTAAATCAAACAGCAGCATGGCGTGCAGGCGAACACTTTCGTAGGTGTAGGTTTTGGAAAACGCATCTTGAAAACTTCCGTTATTCAACGCATTACGGTAACGCAAGCCCGTATCGAATGCGAGGTTGTCCATTAATTTAAATTTCACACCACCATCAACGGCGTAATGCGTAAAGTGATTGCCGTTGTATCTGATTTTTTCG
>CAINAY010000126.1 GCA_903846425.1 uncultured Noviherbaspirillum sp. | reverse complement strand
TCCAGGCTCTCGCGTAAACGATCTCCCCACGAACGTGAAGATGGCTCAGCTGGCTTAGGATCTATCGCATCAGGCGTGACTTCGGCAGGCGTAGCAGCAGTCGGCTGGGCAGTTGGGCCATGCTGAGTTTCAGGGACTGGCTGTTGAGCTAAAGAATCGAGGGCGATCACAGGCTCGGACTCCGAACTCAACGCCGGGTTCTCAGCTGCGGATGACGATGGGGGGGATGGTGGCAACTCGCTCATGGCCGCGATTGTATCGCGGTCACCAGTGCTTCGTCGCCTGATGCCGTCAGAATCACGTGCTGAAAACCCATGTTTTTTGCAGTCTCTGCGATTCGAACGTGCGGTACGATCACTGTCGCTCGCTGAATTTGCTCCCAACCGGAGGTTCCGGCTACCTGCTCAACATCGTCTTTGAGGTTACGCAAGGCCTCCGAACTGGTGATGACCCAGTCGCAGTCGACCTCCAACAGCTGGGATAACTCCTCGCGACGCTCAGCATCCAAAGGAGGCGAGCCACGCCGGTATGCCGCTACCTGATCCACGGTAATCCCAGCCTCACGTAAGCGGTCGGCAAGCAATTCACGGCCTGTTTCGGCACGAATAATCAGCACTTTCTTGCCAGCCAGCGCTGGCAAATCTAGCACCTCAAGCAAGGTTTCGGAATCGGTGCGCTGAGTATCGATGGGGCTAAGTACGGTAGCGGTTTGATCGGTGACTCCATGTTTAGCCAGCGCTTGCCGGCTACCTTCACCCACCACGGCGGCCGCTACTCCCTGCGGCCACTTGGACAAAAAGACAAACGCTGCATCCACCGCATTCGGGCTGACAAAGGCCACCATGGCGTAGTCGGAAAGGCTATTCAGGCAGACTTTGAGCTGGGAAGGATCGGACAGTGGCTGTATGTCCAACAACGGAAAAACACAAACAGCACGACCCAGTGCTATCAGTCGCAGGGCGAGGGATTCCGCCTGCGACTGGGGACGAGTGATAACGATCAGGTTCTTATTCAACCTTGCAAGCAGCAAGAATGGCGCTAGCATCCTGCGCCTCAAGGGCGCGCGCGATTTCGTGGCCCAAGGCCTCGGGGTTGGCTGCATCGCCATTCACCTCAGCATGCGCAATGCGCTTGCCATCCGGCGTGGCGACCATGGCACGCAAACGCATAGCATTGTGCTCAACCGTTGCGAAGGCCGCCAACGGAATCTGGCAACTACCGCCAAAACTTTTTGAGAGTGTGCGTTCTGCGCGCACAGCACGCTCAGTATCGGTATGGTTTAACGGCGCGAGCAATTCCAACAACTCTTTACGACCCGAAGGTATCTCAATCGCCATAGCGCCCTGTCCTGGTGCAGGCAAGCTGTGCTCAGGCTCGATGAAGGAACGGATGCGATCGGCCATACCCAGACGCTTTAGCCCGGCAGCGGCAAGAATGATGGCGGCATACTCGCCACGATCCAACTTACCCAGACGCGTATCCAGATTGCCGCGCAAGGGCTGTATGTTTAGCAAAGGGAAACGAGCAGCGATCAGTGCCTGGCGGCGCAAACTACTGGTGCCGACGATGGCGCCCGCAGGTAAGTCTTCGAGGCTACCGTAGGTGTTGGAGACAAAGGCATCGCGTGGGTCTTCACGCTCCAGAAACGCCGCCAGCTCAAAGCCCTCGGGCAGCTCCATCGGCACATCTTTGAGTGAATGAACGGCCAAATCGGCTTCACCATTTTGCATAGCGACTTCGAGCTCTTTGACGAATAAGCCTTTGCCGCCGACTTTCGATAAAGTGCGGTCAAGAATTTGATCACCACGCGTAGTCATTCCAAGAATTGTTACCGTACTGTGCGGATATAATTCAAGTAAGCGTGCCTGAACAGTTTCAGCCTGCCACATGGCGAGCCTGCTCTCACGTGAGGCAATCACCAGTTTTCCGGAAAACGATGCGTTCAAAGCGGCCTCTCAGGTTCACGGCCGATACGGATAGTCGTCGACCCAGTTAGTAATTGGTAATGCTGAAAAATTCGGCGGATTTTATCATGCGCCCCTTGTGTCGCCTTGCCAAAAGCCGGAGCGACGATGACTCAAGCTGAAAGCATACCCCTGCCATGGCCACCACTAATACAACTCCGGCTCGCTCGTCCAAGGTTCTGGATAAAGATGCGCCCCTCAAAGAAGACATACGATTACTAGGTCGCCTGCTAGGCGATGTTATTCGGCATCAAGAAGGTGATGCGGTGTATCAGATCGTAGAAACGATACGGCAAACCGCCGTTCGTTTTAGGCGCGAATCCGACCCCGAGGCGGGCGCCGACCTCGACCGATTGCTGAAAAAACTAACACGCGACCAGACCAATTCGGTGGTACGCGCTTTCTCGTATTTTTCGCACTTGGCTAACATCGCCGAAGACCAGCATCATAATCGTCGTCGTCGCTCCCACTTGTTAGCTGGCTCGGCAGCTCAAGCCGGCAGCATGGCAGCTACGCTATCTAAACTCGATGCGTCGGGCGTCTCTGGTAAAGCAGTACAAGGATTTTTTACTGATGCGCTGATTTCTCCGGTGTTGACTGCGCATCCAACCGAAGTGCAGCGCAAGAGTATTTTGGATGCCGGTCGCGAGATTGCGCGTTTACTGGCAGCGCGTGATTTGCCATTGCCACCCGCAGAAAAAAATCGCAATACGCAACTCTTACACGCAGAAATTGCCAAGCTTTGGCAGACCCGCATGCTGCGTTATTCAAAGCTAACAGTCGATGATGAAATAGAAAATGCACTCTCGTTTTACCGCATTACTTTTTTGCGTGAGCTCCCCGCATTAATGGAAGACATAGAAACTGAATTCGCCGAACAATATCCCCATACACGCAGCGTGTCGCTACCACCGTTTGTGCAAATGGGCAGCTGGATCGGCGGCGATCGCGATGGTAATCCGAATGTGAATTCAGACACTATGATTCGCGCCATGTCGCGGCAATCGACCACGATAGTGGATTTTTATTTAGATGAAGTGCACGCGCTGGGTGCGGAACTATCAATTTCGACTTTGTTGGTATCGGTCAGCCCCGAACTTCAACGGATGGCGGACAACTCGCCCGATCATTCTCCGCATCGTACCGATGAGCCTTATCGACGCGCCCTAATCACCATCTACGCACGACTCGCTGCTACCGCGCGCAAACTCGGTGTAGTCAATATTTTGCGTCAAGAGGTCGGCGCCATGGAGCCTTACCACGACATCAGTGAATTTGTCGCTGATTTAGATGTGATTGGTGATTCACTGCGCGCTCATCATGGCTTACCACTCACGCGCCCTCGCTTAAATACCCTGCGACGTGCCGCCACGATTTTTGGCTTCCATCTGGCAACACTCGATATGCGCCAGAGCTCAGATATTCATGAACGCGTCATCAGTGAATTATTTAAAAAATCTGATGTTTGCCATGACTATGCCGCACTCACTGAAGAGCAAAAGCTCTCGCTGTTGCAATCCGAACTAGCTCAGCCTCGTCTGTTGTATTCACCTTACGTCAACTATTCGGATGAAACAGTCAGTGAATTAGATGTCATTTCTATGGCACGTAAAGTTCGTGAACAATTTGGTTCGCGTGCCATTCAAAACTACATTATCTCGCATACCGAAACTGTTTCTGATCTGTTGGAAGTTTTATTATTGCAAAAAGAAACCGGTCTGCTACGAGTAGGCTCAGCAGAAACCAAAGCAGTTTCCGAATTGATGGTCATTCCTCTGTTTGAAACCATCCCTGATCTTCGCAATGCTGCCGACATCATGAATGGATGGCTCGCTATTCCTGCCGTGCGCGAACTGGTACGCCAACAGGGTGAGTTGCAAGAGGTCATGCTCGGCTATTCGGACTCCAACAAAGATGGTGGTTTTCTCACTTCTAACTGGGAACTCTACAAAGCCGAAGTCGGGTTGGTTCACGTCTTCCAAAAGCATGGTGTGAAATTACGCCTATTCCATGGCCGCGGTGGCACGGTGGGTCGTGGTGGTGGGCCCAGCCATGAAGCCATACTCGCGCAACCAGCAGGTACGGTGAATGGTCAGTTCCGACTCACGGAGCAAGGTGAAATCATTGCCTCCAAATTTTCCAATCCTGAAATTGGCCGCCGAAATCTAGAACTAGTAGTTGCTGCTGTCATGGAAGCTAGCCTGACGCCAATAAAAGCAGAAGGCAAGCACGCAAAACAATTAGCCAGCTTCGAAGATACGATGAAAATTCTGTCCGATAACGCTTATAAGGCGTATCGCAATCTGGTCTACGAAACGCCAGGCTTTACTGATTATTTTTTTTCAGCGACTCCGATTGCCGAGATCGCCGAACTCAATATCGGTTCGCGCCCTGCTTCGCGCAAATCAACTCGTCGCATCGAAGATTTACGCGCGATCCCCTGGGGCTTCTCGTGGGGGCAATGTCGCTTGCTACTGCCCGGTTGGTATGGCTTCGGTAGTGCGGTACAAAGCTGGCTGTCGGATGAAAGCGCGGGACCAAAAACAAAAAAAATAACGTTGCTGCGTGCCATGTTCAAAGAATGGCCGTTTTTTTCGACTTTGCTATCGAATATGGATATGGTGCTTTCAAAAACTGATCTAGCTGTCGCATCGCGTTATGCTAGCTTGGTGAAGGACAAAAAACTTCGTAACAGTATTTTCAAACGCATCTCTCAAGAGCACGAACTCGCTTGCGAATGTTTGACATTAATTACTGGATCCAAAGAGCGGCTGGCGAATAACCCAACGCTGGCACGCTCGATTAAAAATCGCTTTGCTTATCTGGACCCGCTGAATCACCTGCAAGTGGAATTGATCAAACGCCACCGAAGCTGGAATGAGCAAGGTCGCGAATCAGATATTCGCGTTCATCGCGGTATTCATCTTTCGATCAACGGTGTAGCTGCCGGTTTGAGAAATACTGGCTAAGGCCTATTCAGGATAATTCTATTCATGCGATTCCTTATCTCAGAACAGAAGAATCATCTTCATACTTTATAATCGCAGCCACTTAACGTTCTTGAGACCCTAATGTCAGATCAATTTTCCAAAAAAGACGAAGCCTGGTCGGCACGCTTTTCAGAGCCCGTGTCCGATTTGGTCAAGCGCTACACCGCCTCCGTATTTTTTGACTACCGACTCGCTCAGGTCGACATTCAAGGATCACTTGCCCACGCAGAAATGCTGGCGCATCAAAAAATCATAAGCCAGGAAGATTACGCTGAGATTGTGCGTGGCATGACTCAAATTCAAGCCGATATTTCAGCCGGCAAATTTGAGTGGTTGCTTGATCTGGAAGATGTGCATCTGAATATTGAAAAGCGTCTGACTGAACTAGTTGGCGATGCCGGCAAGCGCTTGCACACCGGTCGCTCACGCAACGATCAGGTTGCAACTGACATTCGGCTCTACCTGCGCTCCGCCATCGATGATATTCACGGCTTGCTGAATAATTTACAGATCGCACTTTTACAGCTTGCTGAACACCACGCAGGCACCATCATGCCGGGCTTCACCCACATGCAAGTCGCACAACCAGTGACATTTGGTCATCACATGTTGGCGTATGTAGAAATGTTTAATCGCGATGCTGAACGTATGATGGATTGTCGCAAGCGTGTTAATCGACTACCTCTGGGTGCCGCAGCGCTCGCGGGAACCACATTTCCGATTGATAGACAGCGCGTCGCCAAAACGCTGGGCTTTGAGGACATTTGTCACAACTCGCTGGATGCTGTTTCGGATCGCGATTTCGCCATTGAATTTTGTGCAGCATCTGCACTGGTGATGACGCATATTTCACGGCTGTCAGAAGAATTAGTGATATGGATGAGTCCCCGCGTGGGCTTCATCGATATTGCTGATCGATTCTGTACGGGTTCGTCAATCATGCCGCAGAAAAAAAATCCCGATGTGCCCGAACTCGCTCGTGGTAAAACCGGTCGCGTGAATGGGCACTTGGTCGCCTTACTGACGCTAATGAAAGGCCAGCCACTCGCCTACAACAAAGATAATCAAGAAGATAAAGAACCTTTGTTTGATACGGTCGACACAGTCATCGACACTTTGCGAATTTTTGCCGACATGGCGGCAGGCATTAGCGTCAAACCTGACGCCATGCGGGCAGCTGCCTTGCAAGGCTATGCGACCGCCACCGATCTGGCAGATTACTTAGTTAAAAAAGGTTTGCCGTTCAGGGATGCCCATGAAGCTGTCGCTAAGGCCGTCAGAGCCTGCGAGCAACGCTCATGTGACCTAGTTGATCTATCTATCGCCGAACTGCGCGAATTCTCACCACTGATTGATGACGATATTTTTAGCGTGCTGACGCTGGAAGGCTCGGTAGCCGCACGCAATCATCCCGGCGGGACAGCGCCGGCTCAGGTGGTTGAGGCCATAAAGCTGGCTCGCAGTCGACTACAATAATTTCGTTTCGCTATACCGATACAAATAGCGCGGTATTTTATTTTTCAGAACCGCCTCGGGGCAATGTTGTGATAAAACGTCTCCGAGATTAAAAAAAACGAGATCGGTAAAGTATATTGGTTGCTGTTGCATAGCAGCATTTGTATATCTGCTAAAAAGCGGCTAAATTTTGTTCACGCTTGTTTCAGCCTCGCCTATCCGTAGTCAACAGGGCGTGCTTGCAGCGACGAACCCGTCTGAAAAAAAGAATAAGGGAGACTCTGGTTAGCTTTTGGTATGGCTTGCGCCAATTCTGGCCATGCCATTCCAGAACCGACGATCTCTGACTTGAATCTCCGAACGCGAGATCTAGGTCAGCGGTTTTCTTCTATCAGTGCCTTCCTTCGCCCCATGAATCTTTCGCGAAAGAAAACCGACTATGTCATCTTTATTGTCCTTCTCCCGATTCATTGACGCCGTCAATGAAAAAATCGGACTGGCAATCAGCTGGGCATTGCTGCTTGCCGTGCTGATCTGTAGCGGCAATGCGCTGGTCCGCTACATCTTTAATACCAGTTCGAATTCTTGGCTAGAAATCCAGTGGTACTTATTTGGCGCCATTTTTCTGTTGGCATCCGCCTACACACTCAAACGTAACGAACATGTTCGTATCGACGTGGTGGTAGGTCGATTCTCGAAACGTACGCAAGTGTGGATCGATGTGTTTGGTTTCATTTTCTTTTTGTTGCCAGCCACACTGCTGATTCTTTATTTTTCTATTCCATTTGCCTACGAGTCCATACGCAATCAAGAAGTCTCGAGTAACGCCGGCGGCTTAATTATCTGGCCCGCCAAGACGCTTATCCCTGTTGGCTTTTTCTTGCTGACTCTGCAGGGCATATCTGAGCTGATCAAGCGTGTTGGGTTTTTGATGGGATTGGTCGACGCTAGCGAATTTGAAAAACAAGTGGTCACCCCCAAAGAAGAGATCGAGGCAATCAAAGCCGCGAATCAACTTAACTGATCAAATCGAGGCTTATAAATGATTGAATTTCTGATTGCGAACATGGCTCCGATCATGTTCGGCACCCTCATCGTGTTCCTGCTGTCGGGTTTCCCGGTGGCTTTCTCTTTAGCTGCGAACGGCCTGCTATTTGGCCTGGTAGGTATCGAAGTCGGCCTACTAAAACCCGAACTACTGCA
Source organism: uncultured Noviherbaspirillum sp. (assembly GCA_903846425.1). Lineage (GTDB taxonomy): Bacteria > Pseudomonadota > Gammaproteobacteria > Burkholderiales > Burkholderiaceae_D > Pernthalerella > Pernthalerella communis. Next base: position 1,722 of record CAINAY010000126.1, on the reverse strand, counting down.
AGCACTACCGAATCGCCTGTTTGGCATCATGGCCAATGACACCTTGTTAGCGATTCCTTTTTTCACCTTCATGGGCCTGATTCTTGAGCGCTCAGGCATGGCGGAGGATTTGCTAGACACCATAGGCCAGTTGTTTGGCCCGCTGCGCGGCGGTATCGCTTACGCGGTGATTTTTGTGGGTGCCTTGTTGGCAGCCACCACAGGTGTAGTGGCAGCGTCCGTTATATCCATGGGCCTGATTTCCTTGCCTGTGATGCTGCGCTATGGCTACGACAAGAAAATTGCTTCTGGAGTCATTGCTGCATCCGGAACCCTGGCACAAATCATCCCGCCTTCGCTCGTCCTGATCGTGATGGCCGACCAGCTGGGACGTTCGGTCGGTGATATGTATCAAGCCGCGTTTATTCCTGGTGTTACGCTGGCTATTTTTTATACCCTGTTTATTCTTGGCGTATCAATTATTAAGCCGAATGCGCTACCTGCACTACCCCCCGAAGCACGTAACCTAAAAGAAGACGATGGTTCTAGCGGCGTCTCTTCCTTACTGGTGTTGTTGGCAATAGGCTGCGCTGCCTCATGGATATTTGCCAAATTCCATCTTGCAGTGAATACCAAACTCGCCGCCGATGAAATCGTTGTTTACAGTGGAACCGTTGGTGTTGTGTTGGTTTACGCCATCGCGCTGGCTAACAAAAAACTTCATCTTGGTTATTTTTCACGTATGGCCGAGAAAGTTGTTCTCGTTCTGGTTCCACCACTGGCATTGATCTTCCTGGTCTTGGGCACGATCTTCGTTGGCATCGCAACCCCGACAGAGGGAGGCGGTATGGGGGCGCTAGGCGCCATGATTCTGGCATTCATGAATCGTCGACTATCCGGCGACTTGCTGAGACAGGCCATGAATTCAACCTCACGGCTTGCCTGCTTTGTGATGTTTATTCTGATTGGCTCTAGTGTTTTTTCACTGGTATTCCGCGGTGTGAACGGTGATCTGTGGGTTGAGCATCTGCTGACATCGCTGCCAGGCGGTAATGCGGGTTTCTTAATCGTTGTAAATATTCTTTTCTTTTTCCTGGCCTTTTTCCTCGATTTCTTTGAGTTGGCCTTTATTCTCGTACCGCTGGTTGCGCCCGTTGCAGACAAACTGGGTATCGACTTGATATGGTTTGGTGTGCTGTTATCAGTGAATATGCAGACATCGTTTATGCATCCGCCGTTTGGCTTCGCACTCTTCTTCTTGCGCTCGGTGGCCCCCAAAGAAGTCAAAACTAGCGATATTTACTGGGGTGCAGTGCCCTTCGTTTTAATTCAGTTAGTTATGGTGGCACTCATCATTAGCTTCCCAAATCTGATTTCCATCGATAGTAAAACTGATATGAAGGAACAAATTGAGTTGAATATTGAAATGCCTGGGTCGAATGCGGATTCGGAGGCGCCCAAGTTGGAATTCAATCTCGATAGCGATAAAGAGGGAAGTAACGACCTCAAACTGAATATGGGTGAACCTGATAAGAAGTAAAAGGTTTTTTCCTAGCAAGCCAGATCCCCAAAGGGTCTGGCTTTTTTTATGTAAAAACTAAGCGCAAAAAAAACCGCTGCACGAGCAGCGGTTAAACACAAGACTGAAGGTCATCTATCGACTAAAAAACTTCAGTCCTCAGATATCAGCGATTACGACTAGCCAAGTAGTTCTGAATTGGAAGCTCAGCCACCGAATACCAT
>CAINAY010000125.1 GCA_903846425.1 uncultured Noviherbaspirillum sp. | reverse complement strand
CACAACCGTGCCGCCCATACCCAACTTAAAGCGAGAAATACCCGGCAAGTCGTGCGTATTCACGCCACCCATGTCGAGCGTTGTGATTCCTTTCGTTCGTAAAATTTCAAAGGCACGCCAAAGTATAAGTTTGTGTGCATTCGTTTCACGCCCCGTTTGATCTGCCCAGCCGATATGGTAGGTGGCGACGCGTCCGTGAATGAGAAACAGCATGGCAGCAATACGTTTTTGCGCATGTTCTGCATGCAGTATCAGGGCTGTTTGTTTTGTTCTTGTGTCTGCTTTTATATAACGCTCGACAAAGGCCACGGGTAAGCCATGAAATGATTTCTGCGCCCGCTGTGTTTGTTCTGCAGCGAGTAACCATTTCACATACTCGGGTGCGACTTCGTCGTTGATGATCGTCAGTCCAGATTTTTCTGCGGCCCCTAAACGATTGCGCCATCGTGCATCGAGTTCAGCGCGTAGTTGCTCATTAGGGCGTGTGAGATCAATCAATAAGGTGGAGTAACCCGTCATAACTCGGATCAGCCTTGAAACGCTGGCATCAGCAGGATCGGTAATCTCGGGCGAAAACAGTGCAATACGTGGTCGCGACAGTGGCAGGCTACGTTTAATTTCTTGGAAGATGCGCGCACGCACATCCGCCGGTAAAGGCTTCAGCCAGAGTGGGCCTCGCGTGCAGAGCGCCACATTCAATACAAAACCATAGCGGCGGCAGATGAACTGCGCTAGCGCCACTGTTTCACCATCAAGAATGACTTCTGCGCGATGACAGCTGACACCGGGCACAGTAAGGCTAGTGCCATAGGCCCAGTCTTGCTGCAGGGCGCCACCTGCCTCAGAGTGCGCTTTATCCCATGCGGGTCTATCGATCTGGTTCCAGAGTATGTGCATCAATGGGTCAATATTTTTTTGGGCGTGGCTATAATCAAGAATCAAAAAAGGCAGCGCATGATAAAACGATTTTTCAATTCAACTCCCCGCGAGCTCATACTCGGGCACGATATTCCCAGCCCGCGCCTCACTAGTATGGGTTGGTTGCTCATCTTGCTATATCTGGGCGTACCCGCCATGGTGATAGGCGGTGCGTTGGATTTTATTCTGCAAGCGATCTCTGGTCAGTGCGTCGGTGTTTGGTGTTTATTTTTAAAATAGCAATTCTTTTGCTTGCTATGCCGCCTATCAGCGATAAGGGTGGCGCAATTCCTTACTTTGTTTCACAATTGCAATAATTACTTGGTAATCTGTCCGTTTAGGGCTTGAATTATAAGTATGTGTGTCGATATACAAATCGACACCCTGCGCCCGCATCGTGATGGCGTTTGAGGGCTAGCACAAGGAGAGACAGATGTTATTTTTCGTGGGATTGGCCGTCGTGTTTGGCTGCGTTTTCGGCGGCTTTATTATGGCGGGCGGCAAAATGGCTCCAATTATTAAGGCCGCGCCAGTTGAGGGCTTCATTATTGTGGGTTCTGCTATCGGCGCTCAGCTGATCGGAAATAGCATGGGCATTTTTAAAGGTGCCTTTGGCGGTATCGTTCGCTGCATCAAGGGTCCAAAGTGGAATGCTCAGGATTATTTAGATTTGATTCTGCTGGTGGGTAAGCTCCTTAATGTGATGAAGAAAGAGGGCGCAGTAGCGCTAGAAGCTCACGTCGAGGGTCCGGATTCTTCTGCGATTTTTGGTGAATATCCCAAACTGCCTGCAGATCACTCCATCGTGCACATGATTTGTGACACCTTGCGTCTGGTCGT
>CAINAY010000124.1 GCA_903846425.1 uncultured Noviherbaspirillum sp. | reverse complement strand
CGCCTAAAGTTTCGCTCACTAAGGCAGCACTAAGACTGTCAATTACTATCAACGGACATATCCCTCATGGCAGATGCGTCAACGAGTAAACCCAGTCATCCATCGCTGCCTGCCGGCGCACTTGATGGTTTGCGCGTACTCGACATTGCCACATTTATTGCAGCTCCTTTTTGCGGAACCATCCTCGGCGATCTGGGTGCGGAAGTCATCAAAGTAGAAATGCCGGGCGCGGGAGATTCACTGCGCAAATATGGCACCCAAACCGAATGCGGCGACAGCTTGGTCTGGATGAGTGAGTCGCGTAATAAACAAACCATTACCTTAGATTTTCGTAAGCCTGAAGGCGCGGCACTGTTTAAAAAATTAGTCGCCGAATCCGATATCGTGCTCGAAAATTTTCGACCTGGCACTTTAGAAAAATGGGGCATCGGTTACGAAGCACTTAAAGCTGTTAACCCTAAGCTAATCATGTTGCGCATTAGCGCCTATGGTCAGACAGGCCCCAAACGACATGACCCCGGCTTTGCACGGATTGCACATGCCTTTGGTGGGCTCTCTTATTTATCAGGCGAAGCCGATGGCCCACCCGTCGTACCCGGCTCCACTTCGGTTGCTGATTATGCGTCGGGCATGTGGGGAGCGATCGGTGTACTGGCTGCAGTGCGAGCACGCGATAACCAAGGCATAGGCCAGTTCATCGATCTCGGTCTGTATGAATCCGTATTCCGCTTGCTCGATGAAATCGTACCCGCGTATGCAAAATTCGGTTATGTGCGTGAACGCATGGGTGCTGATACACATGCTGTCGTACCGCACAGCCATTATCAAACGGGTTCGGGTGAATGGGTGGCACTCGCTTGCACTAGCGACAAAATGTTTGAACGACTCGCTAACGTGATGGGCAAACCTGAACTAGCACAGACGTATCCAACGAGCGCGATTCGTGTAGAGCATCGCCATACGGTGAATGGTTTGGTTGCCGATTGGGTGGGTAGCCGTTCATTAACCGATGTGTTGAAAGAAACCGGTAACGGTGAAGTGCCGTGTGCACAAATTTATTCGATTAAAGATATTTTTACCGATCCGCAGTACGCCGCACGTGGAAATATGATGACGGTGCAAGACGAACGCATCGGCGAATTAGTACTACCCTCACCTGTGTTAAAAATGTCGGAAACACCGACCGTTTTCAAACACGCAGGACGTGCGCTGGGTGCTGATAACGAACGTGTTTATGGTGAATTGCTGGGGCTCTCAGCAGATCAAGTGCGTCAGTACATTGACGCCGGTGTTCTCTAATTGGAAATGACTATGAAACCCATGCTCAAATCGATGATTGCCAGTGCCTGCAGTATTCTGGCATTGGGTGCGATGCCAACAGCTCAGGCAGAAATCTCAGGTGATGTTGTGAAAATTGGCTTCATCACTGACATCAGCGGCCCTTACTCTGACACCGATGGTTCGGGTGGTGTTGAGGCAGTCAAGATGGCGATCGAAGATTTCGGTGGCAAAGTGAATGGCAAAAAAATTGAATTCATCTACGCTGACCATTTAAATAAAGCGGACATCGCCGCAGGTAAAGCGCGCGAATGGTTTGATGCGCAAGGCGTAGACATGATTTTGGGCGGTGCGAATTCAGGCGCTGCGCTTGCGACGGCCAAAGTCGCGGTCGACAAGAAAAAAGTCTATATCAATGTCGGTGCAGGTACGTCACGTCTGACTAATGAAGAATGCAACCCCTACACAATTCATTACTCCTACGATACCGTCGCATTAGCAAAAGGTACGGGTGGTGCGGTATCACGCCAAGGCGGTAAGTCCTGGTACTTCATTACCGCTGACTATGCCTTCGGTACGTCGCTAGAAAACGATACCACTCGTGTCGTTAAAGCCAGCGGCGGCAATGTGCTGGGCTCATCCAAACATCCGGTCGGTGCATCTGATTTTTCTTCATTCATTTTGCAAGCCCAAGCATCTAAAGCTCAGATTCTTGGCTTAGCTAATGCGGGAGATGATTTGGTGAATGCCATCAAATCAGCGAATGAATTCGGCCTCAAGAAAAACATGAAGATCGCTGCCCTGCTGATGTACCTGAGCGATGTGCACGCCCTGGGTCTGCAACAGACCCAGGGAATGCTCCTGACCGACTCATGGTACTGGGACACTAGCGATGCAACGCGCGCCTGGGCGAAACGTTATTTTGAACGTATGAAAAAAATGCCTAATAGCGGTCATGCAGGAGACTACTCAGCGATTACGACTTACCTGAATGCCGTTAAAGCAACCGGTACTGATAATCCAGAAAAAATCTTAGCTCATCTAAAGAGCACCAAAATCAACGACATGTTTGCACAAGGTGGATATATCCGTCCCGATGGCCGCATGGTGCATGACATGCATTTAGTTCAAGTTAAAACACCCTCAGAATCAAAACAAACCTGGGATTACTTCAAGCTAATTGAACGCATTCCAGGTGACCAAGCCTTTACAACAAAAGAAGAGAGCAAATGCACTAGTTGGAAATAATAATAAAAAGTGCAAGGCGTAAAAACCTAAATTTGCCAATGCAGTGGGGAGAGCCGGGCCCCCACCCGGTTCGTTACAGGCGATCCTCGTGATCGCCGTTTATTTTTTATATGGAGGCCTCGCGTTAGATCATGCCGCTATTTTTTAGTGCATGAAAAATGCAGGGCGATCCATTAGCTGTTTTTTGAGCGTGCTTTCATGACCCGTCATTACGACATCGTGATTATTGGCGCCGGTTCGGCTGGTTGTGTGCTGGCTAACCGACTGTCGGCTAAATCTTCTTGCCGCGTAT
>CAINAY010000123.1 GCA_903846425.1 uncultured Noviherbaspirillum sp. | reverse complement strand
CACCATCATTCGTTTGTAGGGAATAGAGGCTTTAACGCCGTATTCGCTGATGTTCGCTGCGAACAGCAGGCGACCTACCATGGCCAGATCAACACGTACCATGCCGGTTGATTCATCGGCTTCGAGATTCATCATGTCGAAATCAGTGGGGATGGGATTTTCTGGTGTCCAACTGCTGAGATAAAGCGGCGCCCAGCCGCGACATACAAAACGCAGTGGCTCTGCGTGCAGATGCATAGAGCTCAAACCTAGCAGGGTCAGAAGGATGATCTTTATAAAATGCGTGCACATTGTGTTTACCTTAACTACAAAATGTTAGTTTGATGTTTATTCGATTAATCGTTATCTGCCTGCGAGTATCGATAGCGGCCATTGGACTTCGATGAACTCTTCAGCAGTTGGCAAGGTAGTGATTAACTGGTGACTCAATTCATCAACGGCATCAGTGCCGGTCGCTGCATGATAGCGTGCTGATGCTGACCAGCTGCGTAAATAGCCTAGCAATTGGTTTAGGGTCCATTCAACATTCATACTAAGTTGGGGTGTTTTAATACGCTCGAATGGGAAAGCTAAATCGCGATAACCTGTTTCCACGTGATGTCGTTCGGGTGGCCAATACGGGCCTATCACGTGATGATAAAAATGCTGCAAGCAGTCATTCGTTGCATCATTGGTGACGACGATCATGCCGTAGCTCCAAGCAGCAATCAGCCCATTCGGTTTAAGCACACGCCTGACTTCGCTATAAAACTTTTCCAGATCAAACCAATGCAAGGCTTGCGCAATCGTGACTATGTCAGCGCAAGAAGAGGGCAGCCCGCTGGCTTCTGCGGGTGCGACTCGGTAATCAACACGCGCGTGCGCTTTAGCATTGGCGATTTGAGAATCACTTAAATCTGTAGCAATGACTTTGTCAAAATGATTGGCCAGCGCAATGGATGCCTGACCATTTCCCGCGCCACAATCCCATGCCATGTCATGTGACGCACATTCTTCAGCTAGCCAACTAAACAGACCGGCCGGATAAGTAGGCCTATGTTCGGCGTAGCTCGCTGCGACTTTGCCGAAATGATCAACTGCCATAGTTATAGTTGAATCAATACTTTGGCATTGGCTCCACGTTCGACTTGTTGATGCGCCTTGACGATATCTGCCAGCGGATAAATGCTGGTGGGTGGATGTTTGAAGCTGGGCGTTGCTAATGCCGCGCTGACGCCTGCGAGTACTTCGTGCATGGCATGCGGTGGAAGTTTGTAAACGATGAAATAATAAATGCTAATGAAACCCATAATCATCGGTCCAAACGGCATGCTGACTTGTGGCTGATTTGAGCCGTACACAACCGCTTTGCCATCAAACGACAGCAGACTGCCGTACAAAGGCGCATGCGTAGCTGCGTCGACATCAATGATGGCATCGGCGCCGCGATGGTTGGTTAAGGCTTGCACCCTGTCGGTGACTGATTCGGTTTTGTAATTGATGACATCGTGCGCGCCTATGTCTTTTGCGAGCTGAGCTTTTTGTTCGTTACTGATGATGGCAATCACGTGCGCGCCAGCCATGCGTGCGAGTTGGGTGGCATAAAAACCTACACTGCCTGCTGCACCCGGTACGAGTACGGTTTTACCTATCAACGATCCGCATGACTGCACTGCGTGCATCGCGGTCATGAGTGGAATCGCGATCGAGGCACCAATTTCAAAGGACAGCCCTTCAGGTAACGCCACCGTTTGTGCTTCGGGCAAAGTGATGAATTCAGCAGCCGTTCCAAAAGGCCTATCCCACTGACCATTGAATACCCACACACGTTGGCCAAGTAATGCGGGGTTAACGCCCTGACCGATTTTGTCGATGGTGCCAGCGCCATCGCTATGCGGTATGACTTCAGGATAGCCACTACCGCGCGCAGAGACACCGGCGCGGGATTTAACATCCGATGGGTTCACTCCGCTAAAGGCAAGCTTGACGCGTACTTCGCCGGCCGCTGGTTCAGGATTGGCTTTTTCAATCACACGCAGCACATCGGCTGCGGGTCCCTTGGTTGTGTAAATAGCTGCGCGCATGAGGTCTTCCGTTCGTAAGAAAAATTTTATGATTTCGGTAACAGATCGGAAGCATAGGCCAGATCTGTCGTGTACTGCGACGAATTTTATAACGCGCACGCATTGCCAATTACCTAATCTATGTCTTGCTGAGCCGTGTCGGCCTGCGTCAAATGTCAGCTCTGTTAAACTTGCAATCTGCGCGGAGTATTTCGTAGTATTTTGCTCCATGATTCGGGCCAATGAGGCCTTATTTATTTTTCAGGATGTGCCATGCCAGGTTTACTTCCCAACGTCGATCCGGACGGACTGCTCGAATTTTCGGTGGTATACACCGATCGCTCGTTGAACCATATGTCAAAAGCCTTCATGGGCGTTATTACTGACATATCGCGATTGCTTAAAGAAGTCTATAACGCTAGTTCAGCGTTAGTAGTGCCTGGTAGCGGTACCTATGGCATGGAAGCCGTAGCTCGCCAATTCGCTAATGGCAATAAATGCTTGGTGATTCGCAATGGCTGGTTTAGCTACCGCTGGACGCAGATTTTTGAGATGGGTCACATCTCAGATCAACTACATGTAATTCAGGGTCGACAGCCCACCGAAGGTTTCGAGGGCGCGTATGCGCCGCCACCTATTGAGGAAGTCACGGCGTGGATACGTAAAGAAAAACCAGCGGTGGTGTTCGCACCTCACGTTGAAACATCGGCCGGTATGATTCTCCCGCCGGATTATTTGCGTGCCGTTGGTGAAGCCGTCGAGTCTGTGGATGGCTTGTTTGTACTCGATTGCATCGCTTCAGGTGCTGTGTGGGTGGATATGGCGGCCTCGAAAGTTGACGTCGTCATTAGCGCGCCGCAAAAAGGTTGGAGTAGTTCACCGTGTTGTGCATTGATCGCCATGAGCGAGCGTGCACGACAAAAAATTGATTCCACAACCAGCACGAGCTATTCATGTGACTTGAAAAAATGGTTGACTGTCATTGAGACCTATGAAAAAGGCTCGCACATATATCACACCACGATGCCTACGGATTCGTTACGCACATTGCGTGACACGATGCAAGAAACTCAGGCAGCAGGATTTGCCAACATGAAAAAAAATCAGGAAGAGCTGGGTATCAAGGTTCGTAAATTGCTGGAATCAAAAGGTTTTACAAGCGTAGCTGCTCCTGGATTTCAGGCGCCTTGCGTGGTGGTCAGCTATACCACTGATACTGAGATTCAGAACGGCAAAAAATTTATGGCCTTGGGTTTGCAAACAGCGGCGGGCGTGCCGCTGCAAGTCGGTGAGCGAGCAGATTTCCGCACATTCCGAATCGGCTTATTTGGTTTGGAAAAATTAATGCACATCGACGCCACGGTGCAGCGTCTGGCAACCGCATTAGAAAAAATTGCCTGATGGGGTTGATAAACTAATCGACCTTACTTGTAAAAACGCCCTTGCTTCTTAGCGGAAGCAAGGGCGTTTTTATTTAATTGAATTTGAGTGAACTACACGCGCACTCGGAATGGCGTGAAATCAGTACCGATATCCATATAGTCTTCTTCTTCCTGACGTTTCAGCCAGTTCACAACACGGTAGGTTACGGGGGTCATGACGACTTCCCAACCCGTTTTCAAGAAGTACTGAGCAATAGCAACGGAGATAACTTGTTCCGTTGGCCAGATCGCATAAAAAGCCATCATGTAAAACAGCGACGAATCCAGCGCTTCACCCACGGCTGTTGAACCTATCATTCGCATCCACAAATGTTTGCCATTACTCCATATTTTCATTTTCGCCATGACATAACCATTGGCTAAACTACCCGCCCAAAAGGCGGTGATGGATGCGATAACGATGCGCCAGGTATTACCGAAGACTGTTTCCAGACCTTGTTGGTAGTTGTTCATGTAATCGCCGCCCGCTGGCGTAAGCGACACCACTACCAACGACATCATCGCAGCAAATGCCAATGCGGCAAACCCTGCCCACACCGCGCGCCTATCATGGGCGTAGCCGTAGACTTCAGTCAGTATGTCGCCGAAGAGGTATGAGATAGGAAAAAAAAGTATGCCTGCACCGTAAGTCACTTCGCCTAACACGGGTAGGGTAATGACGGCCGCTTTGCCAGCACCGATGAGATTTGAGCAAAGTAGTACGGTGACAAAGGCCACCAGCAAGAGATCGTAATAGCGATAGCGGCGAACTGCTTGAGTCGACATAAGCTTATTGGCGGTGATCGCCGTTCGGTATAAAGATAGTTAAACAGCTACGATAGTTATTGT
>CAINAY010000122.1 GCA_903846425.1 uncultured Noviherbaspirillum sp. | reverse complement strand
CAACCGATGCGGGTACAGGCATCGTGCACTCGGCACCTGCATACGGCATTGAAGACTACGCATCGTGCAAAGTGCACGGCATGAAAGATGATCAGATACTCAGTCCGGTGATGGGTGATGGTCGATATGCATCGACGCTTGCTCTGTTTGGCGGCATGACAATATGGGAAGCATCGAAACCTATCTGTAGTGCGCTTGAAGCCGCAGGACATTTATTTAAGTTAGTGATGTTTGATCACAGCTACATGCATTGCTGGCGCCATAAAACGCCTATCGTTTATCGCGCCACCTCGCAATGGTTTGCCAGCATGGACAATAAACCTAAGCAAGGTAATGCATCGCTACGTGAAACAGCACTAAGCTCTATTGAAGCAACGCGTTTCTTTCCTTCGTGGGGTAAAGCGCGCTTGCACGGCATGATCGCCAATCGTCCTGACTGGACGCTATCGCGTCAGCGCCAGTGGGGCGTGCCGATGGCCTTTTTCGTGCACAAAGAAACGGGCGAGCTACATCCTGAAACCCCGGCGCTGTTAGAAAAAGTAGCCAAGCTGGTTGAGCAGCACGGTATCGAAGCCTGGCACAGCATAGATCTGCAAAGTTTCTTAGGTAGCGATGCTGCGCATTATGAAAAAAATCGCGATACCTTGGATGTGTGGTTTGATTCAGGCACGACTCATCAAACTGTCTTGCGTGGCTCGCACACTAATGAATCACACTTCCCTGCTGATTTGTACTTGGAAGGCTCAGATCAACATCGGGGTTGGTTCCATTCATCTCTGCTGACATCATCGATGTTGAATGGCTGCGCCCCTTACAAAGCATTGCTCACGCATGGCTTTGTGGTGGATGGCGAAGGCAAGAAAATGTCTAAGTCCAAGGGCAACGTTGTCGCACCACAAAAAGTCTCTGACTCACTCGGCGCCGAAATTCTGCGCTTGTGGGTAGCCGCTACTGATTACTCGGGTGAGCTATCGATTTCAGATGAAATTTTAAAACGTGTCGTTGAGAGCTATCGCCGTATACGAAACACGCTGCGCTTCTTGCTAGCTAATACTTCTGATTTCGATCCCACCAAAGATGCGGTCGCTATCGATCAACTGCTGGAGATTGATCGATATGCGCTGGCACGCATGAATCAGCTGCAAAGTGAAATTCGTCAGCATTTTGAAGAATACGAATTTCATCCTGTAATCGCAAAACTACAAATGTACTGCTCAGAAGATTTGGGTGGTTTTTATCTCGATATTCTGAAAGATCGTTTGTACACAGGCGGCACAACGTCTTTGGCGCGTCGCTCAGCGCAAACGGCTATTTGGCACATCACTCAAAGCTTGCTACGCTTAATGGCACCAATTCTTTCATTTACTGCTGAAGAAGCTTGGTCGGTGTTTGCTAATAAAGAGATGCACCAGCAAAGCGATGAAACGATTTTTACGCAAACGTTCTACAACCTGCCTCTAATTAGTGAATCAGAAGCTCTGCTACAAAAATTTCAATCAATTCAAGAACTTCGTGCTGAAGTACTCAAACAATTGGAAGAAGTTCGTGTATCAGGCGCGATCGGATCATCACTACAAGCAGAAGTCGATGTGCATGCGAGTGGTGACAAGCTCGCATTGTTGCAAGTGCTGGGTGACGATTTGAAGTTTGTTTTGATTACGTCGGCTGCGACCGTTATAGCCTGCAGCTCTGCTGCGGAAGAAAAAATCGTCGTAAAAGCTTCCACGTATAAAAAATGTGAACGCTGCTGGCACTATCGCGCTGACGTGGGTGCGCATGCTGAACATCCTGGCTTGTGCGGACGCTGCCATACCAATTTATTTGGCGCTGGCGAAAAACGTCGTATTGCTTAATCTCTTACGAGTTGATACGAATCTCACTATGTCAAAAAAATCAGCAGGTCTGACGCTCTGGTTGGGTATTGCGATGATCATTGTGTTACTTGATCAGCTGAGTAAAATCACGCTGAGCAGGATGATGGTATTTGGCCAGTCCGATGCCGTCACTTCCTTCTTTAATTTAGTGATGGTCTATAACCGCGGTGCAGCGTTTAGTTTTTTGGCAGATCAACCTGGCTGGCAGCGTTATTTTTTTGCGGGCGTGTCCTTGCTCGCATCCCTGTTAATTATCTGGATGCTCAAGCGCCATTCAGGTCAACGTCTGTTTTGCTGGGCCATGACCTTGATACTCGGTGGTGCGCTGGGTAACCTTATTGATCGTATAGCCTACGGCCACGTCATCGATTTTCTGGATTTTCATGTCGGCGGTCTTCACTGGCCGGCATTCAATGTGGCTGATAGTGCGATTACTGTAGGTGCGGTATTGTTTATACTCGATGAACTACGACGCGTTAATCGTTAGCGAAAATCCATGCAATCATGAACCTCGCCGGAAAAAATATAGTCTTGGGTCTGACTGGTGGCATTGCCTGTTACAAGGCGGCTGAGCTAGCACGCGGCCTGGTAAAAGCGGGAGCTAGCTGCCAAGTCGTCATGACGGAAGCGGCACGTCATTTCATCACACCCGTGACTCTGCAAGCACTTTCCGGCAAACCTGTTTTTACTGATCAGTGGGATAGCCGCATATCCAACAATATGGCGCACATTGATTTATCACGTCATGCTGATGCGATACTGATTTCTCCTTGCTCAGCAGATTTCATGCGCAAACTCGTGCATGGCGCAGCCGATGATCTGCTCTCTACTCTTTGCTTAGCTCGCCCAGCCAACGTACCGCTTTTAGTAGCGCCAGCGATGAACGTTGAGATGTGGGATAACCCCGCTACGCAACGCAATGTCGTTCAACTTAAAAAAGATGGCATTACTCTGTTAGGTCCTGCCGCCGGTGATCAAGCCTGTGGCGAAACGGGCTTGGGCCGCATGCTCGAGCCCGAACAACTGCTGGAGTCACTCTCTGCTTTTTTTCAACCTAAGCTACTCGCGGGTAAAAAAGTATTAATTACAGCGGGCCCTACATTCGAACCGATTGATCCTGTTCGCGGCATCACGAATCTTTCTTCCGGCAAGATGGGCTACGCGATTGCGCGTGCCGCTAGTGCTGCGGGAGCTGAGGTAACGCTAGTCTCTGGACCAACATCATTACAAGCACCTGTAGGTGTAACGGTATTGCCGGTAACTACGGCGCTAGAAATGCGCGATGCTGTGATGGCTAACGTTAAGGGCCAACAGCTATTTATCGCTGTTGCCGCGGTCGCCGATTGGCGTGTTAGTGATGTGAGCTCACAAAAAATAAAAAAACAAGACGGCCAACTACCTTCTCTCATTTTTGAACAAAATCCTGACATCTTGTCTGAAGTCGCTGCAATGGCATCACCACCCTACTGCGTCGGATTCGCAGCGGAGTCTGAATATCTTCTCGAGCATGGTGCAGCTAAGCGTGAAAAAAAACGCATTCCTCTGCTGGTCGGTAATATTGGGCACCAGACCTTTGGTAAAGACGATAACGAACTCGTTTTGTTTGATGCTCACGGCCACAAGAACCTCGCACGCGCCAGTAAGGAAATCCTTGCTGGCAAGCTGATAGAAGAAATTGCTCATCGTCTGTAAAAGCTAATCATGAAAACCATAGACCTAAAAATTATCGATGCGCGCATGCGCGACCAACTACCCAACTACGCAACCGCGGGTAGTGCAGGACTTGATCTTCGCGCGTGTATTGAAGCGCCACTTACTATTGAGCCTGGCAGCACGCATTTAATTCCAACTGGACTGGCTATTCACATCGCTGACCCAGCGTATGCAGCGATGATTCTTCCACGTAGCGGACTGGGTCATAAACACGGTATCGTATTGGGTAATTTGGTAGGACTGATTGATTCAGATTATCAAGGTGAGTTGATGGTTTCGACTTGGAATCGTGGTGCGACGGCATTCGTCTTAAACCCTATGGAGCGATTGGCACAACTAGTTATTGTGCCGGTGCTGCAGGTAGGATTTAGAGTAGTTGATTCATTCGAAGAGAGCGATCGTGGCGCAGGTGGATTTGGAAGTACTGGAAAAAAATAACGGGAGGTTATCGTGCCGCTGGCAAGTTTTGCAATGACATGCCGTCGCTATCTCCGACCTAGTCGCTCTGTACTATCGCCGCTATTTCTATTTGCATTTCTATTTACATTTCTCGGCGCTTGTAATCAGATTCCTCTGAATTCAAATACATCGACGTCGCCTTCTACCTCTGCTTCACCATCAGTATCTCAAAACTCACCCAGTAAAGTTAATAGCGCATCATCGATTACTATACGCGACCCTGTCATTGATACTCTGCTGGAACGACAGGAACGCATTTACCGTATAGCCGCTCCACTGATTATTAAAAATGCGGTGCTTTGCCGAACGCAAGCACGCCCTCTACTTGGGTTTACTGCAAAAAATCAATACTCTTATCCACCTGAGTTGGCAGTTGCAGCTAGACAGAGTCTTGGGCTCGACGAGCGTTTGCAAGTCATGCAGATACTCGATGGCAGTGGAGCGATGCGCGCAGGCCTTAAACGCGGCGATATTTTGCAAACGATTCAAGATCTCACTATACCTACCGGCCCGCAAGCTGAACCCGAGGCGGCACGCATGCTGTCACCCATTCTTAAAAATCTGACTGAGATAAACATTACTGTCATACGGCAGAATCAACCGATAACGGTTAACGTACCGCTCACTCTTGCCTGCGCATTTGCTATTGATGTCGGCAATACTCAGAACGTAAATGCTTATGCCGATGGACGTCGAATATTAGTCACCCGCGGCTTGCTCGATTGGCTCTCTACCGATGAAGACGTGGCCGTCATTATTGCGCGCGAGATAGCGCACAATGTTTTGCAGCACGCCAAACAGTTACAACAAATGGCTACGCTATCAATCGTTATCGATAATTTGTTGTTGTTTAAACCTGACCAAGTGGCTGCTAACAGTAGCAATGGAATCAAGATAACGCCTGAAAAAATGGATCAGGATGCCGATCGGCTAGCTCTTTTTATGTTGGCTCGCGCTGGTTACGATCTCGCTAGCTTTACACGCGTGATGCAAAAGCTAGCGCAAGTCCCAAACGCACCTCAAGCAAACACTTACCCATCGCTACACCCTTGGACAGAAGGAAGACAAAGCGTGGTCCAAGCGACTGTGAAAGAGATTCGACAAAAACAATCCGCGAAAAAAGCGCTGGTTCCTTAAAGCGCTAATCCACAAATCATCTGATCAATTAGCAGCGCCGAAAACAAAAAACCCTGAGCAAGCTCAGGGTTTTTTATGCAGTTCTAATCTAAACAAAAACTAGATCATCATTCAACTTCTACTGTTTCTTGTGGCGCTGCGGGTGGTGGTGTATCACTCTCAGCGAAGTCCAGTTTGACGTTATCTTGATCATCTAGATCAACGGTCACACGTCCACCCGACATCAATTTACCAAACAAGAGTTCATCAGCCAGTGCTTTGCGAATCATGTCTTGAATCAGGCGCGACATAGGACGCGCGCCCATCAATGGATCAAATCCTTTCTTACCTAGGAATTGACGCAATGATTCGCTAAATACGGCATCCACTTTCTTCTCATGCAGTTGCTCTTCCAGTTGCATGAGGAACTTATCAACCACGCGCAGGATAATTTCTTCATCCAGCGCCTTAAAGCTGATGATCGCATCAAGACGGTTACGGAACTCAGGCGTAAACATACGCTTGATATCAATCATTTCATCGCCAGCTTGCTTAGACTCCGTGAAGCCCATAGTGCGCTTCTGCAGACTTTCAGCTCCGGCATTAGTGGTCATGATAATGATCACGTTACGGAAGTCAGCCTTGCGGCCATTGTTATCCGTGAGCGTTCCATGATCCATCACTTGCAACAGAATGTTGAACACATCCGGATGCGCCTTCTCTATCTCGTCGAGTAACAAAACAGAATGGGGCTTTTTGGTGACAGCCTCGGTCAACAAACCGCCTTGATCAAAACCTACATAACCCGGTGGGGCACCAATCAAACGACTGACGGCGTGGCGCTCCATATACTCGGACATATCAAAACGGATCAGCTCAATACCCATGATAAAAGCGAGTTGTTTAGCGACCTCAGTTTTTCCTACGCCTGTGGGACCAGAGAACAAGAATGAACCGATCGGCTTATCTGTTTTACCCAAACCTGCACGCGCCATTTTGATGGCGGCTGCCAAGGCCTCAATCGCCGGATCTTGACCAAACACCACATTTTTCAGATCGCGATCGATAGTCTGTAGCTTGGTACGATCATCTTGATTGACCGACGCTGCCGGCACGCGAGCGATCTTGGAAATAATGTCCTCGATCTCTGACTTGCCAATGGTTTTTTTCTGTTTTGATTTTGGAAGAATGCGCTGAGCTGCACCAGCTTCGTCGATAACGTCGATAGCCTTATCAGGCAAATGCCTATCATTGATAAAGCGCGCAGCTAATTCAGCTGCTGACGTCAGCGCCGAAGCGGAGTACTTCACGCCATGATGTTCTTCGAAGCGTGATTTCAGTCCACGCAAAATCTGAATGGTTTGCTCAACCGTCGGCTCATTTACATCGATCTTTTGGAAACGACGTGACAACGCATGGTCTTTTTCAAACACACCGCGGTATTCAGTAAAGGTAGTAGCACCGATACATTTCAACTGACCGCTAGAGAGTGCAGGCTTTAAAAGATTGGACGCATCTAACGTACCACCGGATGCAGAACCTGCACCGATGATGGTATGAATCTCATCAATGAATAAAATCCCATTAGGATTATTTTTCATTTGTTTCAATACCGCTTTCAAGCGCTGCTCGAAATCACCGCGGTATTTAGTACCCGCCAACAAAGCGCCCATGTCTAGTGAATACACAACGGCATTTTGCAAAATCTCTGGCACGTCGCCTTGGGTGACACGCCATGCAAGACCTTCAGCAATCGCGGTTTTACCAACGCCTGCCTCACCCACCAACAAAGGATTATTTTTACGGCGACGGCATAAGGTTTGAATCACTCGCTCTACTTCGGCTTCGCGACCAATCAATGGATCGATCTTGCCTTCAGCTGCGAGCTTGTTGAGGTTCTGAGTGAATTGGTCGAGCGCGCTTTCTTTTTGCTGACCTTCGGACGAACTTTCTTCCACACCTTCGGGTGCTTTTTGCGATTCGGACTGTTGATCCTTACGAACACCATGAGAAATAAAATTAACAACGTCGAGTCGTGTTACTCCCTGCTGATGCAGATAGTAAACAGCATGCGAATCTTTTTCACCAAAGATTGCCACCAGCACGTTGGCGCCAGTAACTTCTTTTTTGCCGTTGGAAGCCGACTGAACGTGCATGATGGCACGTTGAATGACACGTTGAAATCCTAAGGTCGGTTGCGTATCGACTTCGCTCGTACCGGGGACCGTAGGTGTGTTGTCTGTAATAAAGTTGGTGAGTGTTTTACGGAGGTCATCAACATTCACCGCACACGCACGTAAAACCTCAGCCGCTGAGGGATTGTCTAGTAGCGCAAGCAAGAGGTGCTCGACAGTAATAAATTCATGTCGTGCTTGTCGAGCCTCAACAAAGGCCATGTGCAAACTAACTTCAAGTTCCTGGGCGATCATGCTTCCTCCATCACACACTGCAGCGGGTGCCCAGCCTTTCGGGCGTGGGTTAAAACAAGCTCTACTTTTGTACTGGCAATATCCTTGGGATAAACCCCGCACAATCCTTTACCATCACGATGCACTTTCAACATAATTTGTGTAGCGTTCTCGCGGTCTTTGTTGAAATATTCTTGGATGATAGCAACCACGAATTCCATCGGGGTGTAATCATCGTTCAGCAACAGCACCTGATACATGGAAGGCGGCTTAACCGCTTCCTTTTGCTCTTTGGTAATCAGAGCTGTGCCGTTATCATTCTCTTCGTTAGTTGCCATGCTTCTATTCTAATGCTTTCATCTACCTGCGTAACAGGTTAAACCAGTCATATCCATGCACTTGCATTGATATTACGCGCTTTCCTCGCTATGCGCAGGGCGCTCGCTCGAAAAGGCCCGCCAATCCTGGATTCTCAATAAGTTCCGCTAACTCTGGTTCTTTTGGCAATTAACTTGACTTTTAGATTTTTTACGCGAACAATGCAAAAGATCAATAAACGTGCGGGTTGGCACTAATTGATATAGGAGGAGCAATAATAAGAGGGGGCAGCGTTACGCGAGGCTTCTTGCTTTTAGGGCTCGTGTGATTCGTTCTTAAAGAAAGACGCTTTTTATGGCAACTGGTACTGTAAAGTGGTTTAACGACGCCAAAGGCTTCGGTTTTATCACTCCGGATGATGGTGGCGAAGATCTGTTCGCGCACTTTTCCGCGATTCAGATGAATGGCTTCAAAACCCTCAAAGAAGGGCAAAAAGTATCGTTTGAAGTAACGCAAGGCCCCAAAGGCAAGCAAGCTTCTAACATTCAAAACGCCTGATTATCCATTAGGCCCCTCTCAAAAACCCCTGGCAAAACCGGGGGTTTTTATTTTTTGGCGCAGGTCCGTCTCGCTGCAATGACCTGAGACTTTATCGAAATAAGTTCCGCAGGCCATTGAGCAAGAGCTAAGCCGATTCAATAATTACATATTTGAAATCATTACGTCGCCAAATCCTGAGCATGACATCTGCGTCGCACCTTCCATCAAACGGGCAAAGTCATAGGTGACTTTTTTGGAGGTAATGGATTTCTCCATCGAACTAATCACCAGATCAGCTGCCTCAAACCAGCCCATGTGGCGCAACATCATCTCAGCCGAGAGAATCAGCGAACCTGGGTTGACGTAGTCCTTACCGGCATATTTAGGCGCTGTACCGTGAGTCGCTTCAAACATCGCAACCGAATCAGACAAATTTGCACCAGGCGCAATACCAATACCGCCAACCTGTGCCGCCAATGCATCAGAGATGTAATCACCATTTAAGTTCAAAGTAGCGATAACGCTGTACTCGTTTGGACGCAATAAGATTTGCTGCAAGAATGCATCTGCGATCGAATCCTTGACGATGATGTCTTTACCGGTCTTAGGATTCTTAAAGGAGCACCAAGGACCGCCGTCAATCAGGGTCGCGCCAAACTCTTTTTGTGCCAGTGCATACGCCCAATCACGGAAGCCACCTTCGGTGTACTTCATGATGTTGCCTTTGTGGACGATAGTCAGAGAAGGCTTGTCGTTATCAATCGTATATTGAATGGCCTTGCGAACCAGTCGTTCGGTACCTTCGCGTGACACCGGCTTAACACCAATACCTGACGTTTGCGGGAAACGAATCTTCTTAACACCCATTTCCTTAATCAGGAAATCGATCACTTTTTTCGCACCATCCGTGCCTTCTTGCCACTCGATACCGGCGTAGATATCTTCTGAATTCTCACGGAAGATCACCATATCTGTTTTTTCAGGCTCACGCAGTGGCGAAGGCACACCCTTGAAATAACGAACCGGACGCAAACAAACATACAGATCCAGTTCCTGGCGCAAAGCAACGTTCAATGAACGAATGCCACCACCCACTGGCGTAGTCAGAGGGCCTTTGATCGATACGACATAGTCCTTCAAGACTTTCAATGTTTCTTCTGGCAGCCACACATCAGGGCCGTAAACCATGGTCGATTTTTCGCCAGCATAAATTTCCATCCAGCTGATTTTGCGTTTGCCGCCATAGGCCTTAGCAATTGCTGCATCAATCACCTTAATCATCACGGGACTGATATCAACGCCAGTGCCATCACCCTCAATGTACGGAATCACCGGGTTGTCAGGCACATCGAGAGAATAGTCAGCGTTGACTGTGATTTTCTTACCCTCGGCGGGCACTTTAATATGTTGATACATCGTTATCTCCGAAGATTTTGGCGGATAAAGAAATTGTATTTTGCGTCTTGTGAACGGCAAAGCACTTTAATTAAATTCTACGCACTGCTGTTG
>CAINAY010000121.1 GCA_903846425.1 uncultured Noviherbaspirillum sp. | reverse complement strand
GTCGAGGCCAATTTATCGAAGGTAACGCGCACGTCAGCAGGTGTTTGGGAAACGGCGGCCGATGCTTTGATCGTTTTTTCAATCGCCCAATACTCAAACACGCTAGGGCCTGCCCTGACCACCAATAAACCTACCAATCCAAACAAAATCAGTGAACTCAAAAAACCTATCAGTGAAAAGCCCCGCGTAGCTTGCCTGCCAGCGTATAACTTGGCATAGCTCGCTGGCAAAGCCATCACTTAAACGGACCTATACGCTTGAGATCACCCAAATTCATCCAAACAAAAAATGCTTTTCCAACAATATATTTATCCGGTACAAAGCCCCAGTAGCGCGAATCCAGACTGTTGTCACGATTATCGCCCATCATAAAATAATGTCCAGCCGGCACCACGCACTCAAAACCCTCGAGGTTATAGCTACACAATTCATGCTGAGGAAAGGCATCGGGACTCGGCACATAGCCAGGCAAACGATCATCGTTAAGAATCTGATGTGAAACGCCAGTCAGATCCTCACGCAGATGCGTGAAGTAAGTCAGCCTTTCTTCATCCAGATAATCGGGCAATTTCTCGTAAGGCAGATCTTGTCCGTTCACCGATAAGCGCTTGTTTCTATACACAACTTTATCTCCCGGGATACCCACCACCCGCTTGATGTAATCAAGTGAAGGATCCTTCGGGAATTTAAACACCATTACATCGCCACGCGAAGGGTTGTTAATGGAGATGACCTTTTTATTAACAATTGGCAGCCGGATGCCATAGGTGTACTTATTTACGAGTATCAGATCACCAATTTGCAAGGTTGGGACCATGGAACTGGATGGAATCTTGAACGGCTCGAACATAAATGAGCGGAAAAGAAACACCGCGGCAATCACCGGGAAAAAACTACCGGTATACGCCACCCACGCAGGTTGACCCTCGAGTTTTGCAACCAGCTCAGCGCGAGCGACCGGATCGGGCTTAATGCCACTCTCGGTCAGGCGCGCTGTGCGCGCATCAAATTCATCCAGTAATTCTTTTGCCTGACGCTGGCGCGCGGGAGCGAGATAAAAACGATCGAACGCCCAGATACAGCCTGTGACCACGGTGAGCAGAAACAGAATCAGCGCAAAGTTTCCGAGTAAGGATTGCAAAGTCATGTTGGCGTCTTTTTATTTGGGTCAGTTCAAACGATCTTTATTTGTCTTCAACTTGCAAGATGGCCAGGAAAGCTTCCTGCGGTATCTCTACCGAGCCTACTTGCTTCATGCGTTTCTTACCGGCTTTTTGTTTTTCCAGCAGCTTGCGCTTTCGACTGATGTCACCGCCGTAGCATTTGGCAATCACGTTCTTACGCAGCGCTTTCACGTTTTCACGCGAAATAATATTTGAACCGATCGCCGCTTGAATGGCGACATCAAACATCTGTCGGGGAATCAGTTCGCGCATTTTTGCTGCAACGGCACGACCGCGATATTGGCTATTTGATCGATGCACAATGATGGCCAACGCATCGACCTTCTCGGTGTTAATTAGCATATCGACCTTCACCACATCAGCGGGGCGATATTCCTTGAATTCATAATCCATCGAGGCATAGCCACGCGAAATCGATTTGAGTCGATCAAAAAAATCGAGCACGATCTCAGCCATAGGAATCTCGTAAGTCAGCTGCACCTGTTTGCCATGGTAAGCCATGTTCAGCTGCACACCACGCTTCTGGGTACACAGGGTGATAACCGAACCGACGTACTCTTGTGGCTGATACAAATTAACCGTAACGATAGGCTCTCTTATCTCTTCTATCTTAGAAGGGTCGGGCATCTTGGACGGATTGTCGACCATGATCGTTTTACCATCACGCTGAACCACTTCGTAAATCACCGTAGGCGCCGTGGTAATCAAATCCATATCGAATTCGCGCTCTAGACGTTCTTGCACAATCTCCATG
>CAINAY010000120.1 GCA_903846425.1 uncultured Noviherbaspirillum sp. | reverse complement strand
TTCATGTCCTTCTTCGTCAAAGCTGCCGTTGCGGCTTTGAAAAAATACCCTGTTCTGAATGCCTCTATCGATGGTAACGATGTCGTGTATCACGGTTATTTCGATATTGGTATTGCCGTGGGTTCGCCACGTGGTTTGGTGGTACCGATTTTACGCAATGTCGATCAAATGAGTATTGCAGACATAGAGAAAAAAATTGGTGAGTTTGGTCAAAAGGCTAAAGACGGTAAGTTAACCTTAGATGATCTGACTGGCGGTACATTCTCCATATCGAATGGCGGTGTATTTGGCTCTATGCTTTCAACACCGATTATTAATCCACCGCAGTCAGCGATTTTAGGGGTGCATGCAACTAAAGATCGTGCGGTCGTTGAAAATGGTCAGATTGTGATTCGGCCCATGAACTATCTCGCGATGTCGTATGACCATCGCTTGATTGATGGACGTGAAGCGGTGCTCGGCTTGGTGGCGATGAAAGAAACGCTGGAAGATCCGGCACGACTCTTACTCGATCTGTAAGGGGCGGCCATGTCAAAAAGTTTTGATGTTGTTGTCATCGGTGGTGGCCCGGGTGGCTACATCGCAGCCATTCGTGCTGCGCAATTAGGTATGTCTGTGGCGTGTATCGATGAATGGAAAAACGATAAAGGCGGCCCTGCGCCCGGTGGTACGTGTACCAACGTAGGTTGCATACCGTCGAAGGCTTTATTGCAATCGTCCGAGCATTACGAGCATGCATCGCATGGAATGGCCGAGCATGGTGTTGACATCAAGGGCGTAAAGCTCAATCTTGCGCAAATGATGGGTCGTAAGGATGGCGTTGTTAAGCAAAACAATGACGGCATTCTGTATCTGTTCAAGAAAAATAAAGTCAGTTTTTTCCACGGCAGAGGTTCATTTGCTAGCGCCGACGCACAAGGCTATCAAATTGCGGTTAGCGGAGCATCCGCTGAGACATTGACTGCTAAGCACGTCGTTATCGCCACCGGTTCTATTCCACGTGAATTGCCTGGCGCAGCGTTTGATGAGAAGCAGATTCTGTCGAACACAGGCGCATTAGCCATAGATGCGGTGCCTAAACGATTAGGCGTTATTGGCGCGGGTGTGATTGGTTTGGAAATGGGTAGTGTCTGGCGTCGTTTAGGTTCAGAGGTGACCATACTTGAAGCCATGCCGGTGTTTTTAGGCGCTGTAGATGAGACCGTTGCCAAAGAAGCGCACAAGCTCTTCCTGAAGCAAGGCCTCGCGATAGAGATGGGTGTAAAAATTGGCACCATCAACAATGGTAAAGAAGTCAGTGTTGAGTATGTCGATACGCAAGGTAAAGAACACAAAGCGTTGTTCGATAAACTCATCATTTCTATCGGACGTATTCCTAACACCATCGGTCTGTCCCCTGAGGCTGTGGGTTTAAAACTTGATGAGCGTGGTTTTATCGCGGTCGATGATCAATGTCGCTCGAGCTTGCCGAATGTGTGGGCCGTGGGTGATGTGGTGCGTGGCCCGATGTTGGCGCATAAAGCCGAAGAAGAGGGCGTTGCGGTAGCTGAGCGCATCGCAGGGCAACATGGTCATGTGAATTTCGGCACAATTCCGTGGGTGATTTACACCTCACCTGAGATTGCATGGGTGGGCAGGACCGAACAACAACTCAAAGCAGACGGCGTGGCTTACAAGTCGGGCAGTTTTCCGTTCTTAGCGAATGGTCGTGCACGTGCTCTGGGTGATACCACAGGTTTGGTGAAGTTTTTGGCGGACGCAAAGACGGATGAAATTTTAGGTGTGCACATTGTCGGGCCGATGGCGTCAGAGTTAATTGCTGAAGCGGTGGTAGCGATGGAGTTTCGGGCATCTGCAGAAGATATTGCGCGAATATGCCATGCGCATCCGACCTTATCGGAGGCCACCAAAGAAGCAGCGCTGGCCGTCGATAAGCGCGCGCTTAATTTCTGATCCTGCCAGTACGATGCGCTCGTACTGGCATGTTTTTTCATACCTTCACTGACTGTCGCATAGCGTGATTAACATAACGCCTTTGTGATTGCGAAACTTTCCTATGAACGTTCGCGAATTCTACGAAAAAATTCTGGCTGATCGAGGTTATCAGTCTGACCCTGCGCAATTGATGGCAGTGGACAGGTTGCAGCGAGCTTACGACGAGTGGGCAGACTATCTATCGCGTCGCTCTAGTCGGCTAAGACGTATGCTGCTACATCCTGACTTGCCTCGAGGTATGTACCTGTGGGGCGGTGTAGGTCGCGGCAAATCGTTTTTGATGGATAGCTTTTACGCAGTGATTCCACTAAAGCGTAAGACACGCGTTCATTTTCATGAGTTCATGCGAGATGTACATCGTGCGCTGGATGAAGAAAAAAATGTAGAAAATCCCTTAGACATCGTCGCTGCAAAAATTGCGCGACGCTTCCGTCTTATTTGTTTCGATGAATTTCATGTGTCGGATATCGCTGATGCGATGATTTTGTACAACCTGATGCAAGCCTTATTTGATCGAGGCGTGTGTTTTGTTATCACATCAAACTATCAACCGGATGGGCTGTATCCAGATGGCTTGCATAGAGATCGTATGTTGCCTGCCATAGAGCTTTTAAAATCAAAATTAGACGTGTTGAATGTGGATGGGGGCATTGATTACCGCAGACGGGTGATGCAGCAGGTAGCGGCGTATAAAACGCCCTTGGGTCCAGCGGCAACAAGTGCGCTGTTGCATGCATTCGTGTCAATTGCGGAGGCGGGTGAGGAAGACCCCAGAATCACGATAGAATCACGGGAAATTCGTTGCGTTCGCCGTGCAGGTGGCGTGATATGGTTTGATTTTGCGACCTTATGTGGCGGACCGCGCTCGCAAAATGATTATTTGGATATCGCAACGCGTTTTCATACCGTTATTTTGTCGGATGTACCACGTATGACTTCGGAAATGGCTTCTGAAGCCAGGCGTTTTACCTGGTTAATTGATGTGCTGTATGACCACCGTATAAAATTAATCATGTCGGCTGCGGTGTCACCAGATTTGCTTTATACCCAAGGGTTGATGTCTAACGAATTCCATCGCACTGTATCGAGAATTATGGAAATGCAATCAAAAGAATACAAAGAAAGTATGCGATTAAGCGCTGCAACGGCGGGCATGGTCTAAGGAATCGAATGAAACTTACCCATTGGGCTAGTAAGACGTCACTAGTGCTTTTATTTGTGTCACAGTGTGCGGCCAGCGCTGTGAGTGCAGAGATGATCGAGCAGGCATTACTGGATCAGTATCCGGCAGGATCTATCAATGCTTTAGCTTCCGCGCGGACGGCCTTGACGGAGGTTGATGTGGTTCGGGGCGCGGTCGAGCAACGCTTTGCTGAAAGTCGGGCCGTATGCATGAATAAATTTTTTATGTCGCATTGCGTGGCTGAAGCTAAAGAGATTCGGCGTGCTGCGTTACATAGTATTCGTAAGGTCGAAGTAGAGGCGAATGCATTTTTGCGTAAGGATAGAGCTGCCGAGCGTGAACGCACGATTGCCGAACGACTGAGTCGTGCAGCGCGCCCACTAGGCGCGCCATCGATACCTATTTCCGGCGCGGCGCGCGACAGCGGTAATCCTGCTCCGGACTCAGCGCCTAATCCACCGGCTCAACCAGAGAAACCTTAATGGATGCAGACGAAGTCAAGGTTAGGGTGGTTGAGCTAGAAATCGAGCATCGCGATCTCGATACGGCGATTGAATTACTGAATGAATCCTTGACGGTTGATGCGCTTCAACTGCAGAGATTAAAAAAACGTAAGTTGCAACTTAAAGACCAGATCATCCAACTTAAAATGCAACTCATTCCCGATATCCCTGCTTGAACATGAGTAGGTTTATATCGACGCAATGAGTTACCTAGTCCGGTTATTTTTGCAGGTCCAGTGTATTGCGCATCACTTAATGATCCGGATTTCGTTTGACTGATCACACCCCACATTCCACTTCTGAAGAGACAGCCGGCATTCATGATGCCGAGATTAATGATCTGTTTTCTGCTTCGGGTACGCTTGCCAAAGGAATCGAAGGATTTCGGCCGCGACAGTCACAAACCGATATGGCGCGAGCGGTTGCCGACGCCATCCAGAGCCGCGGCACTTTGTTAGCTGAGGCGGGTACTGGAACGGGTAAAACATTTGCTTATCTTGTTCCTGCGTTGCTATGGGGTGGCAAGGTCATCATCTCGACCGGAACTAAAAATCTTCAAGACCAACTTTTTCTGCGCGATATTCCGATAGTTAGGCAGGCCATGAATGCGCCGGTGACGGTGGCCCTACTCAAAGGCCGTGCCAATTATCTTTGTCATTTTCATCTAGAGCGTACACAGCAAAATGGACGACTGACATCGCGCGATGATGTGGGCTATCTGCGCGACATATCGCGGTTTATTAAAACGACGTCTAGTGGTGATAAAGCTGAGTTATCCCGTGTTCCAGAAAATGCATTGATATGGAATTTAGTCACGTCCACTCGCGATAATTGTCTGGGTGCCGAATGCACCTACTACCAAGACTGTTTCGTGATGAAGGCACGCAAAGAAGCACAGCAAGCTGATGTGGTTGTGGTTAATCACCATTTATTTTTTGCTGATGTGGCTTTAAAAGATACGGGCGTTGCTGAATTACTGCCGACGGCAAATACAGTGATTTTTGATGAAGCTCATCAGTTACCCGATACGGCGACTTTATTTTTTGGCGATACGGTGTCCACCTCTCAAGTAATGGAGCTGTGTCGCGATGTATTGGCAGAAGGCTTAACTCATGCACGCGATGGAGCAGATTGGGGTGCGGTAGTAAGCACTGTTGAAAAAGCCGCGCGAGATTTACGATTAACTTTTCCATCTGAGGGTTCGCGACTTGCGCTAGAACAGATTGCGCAAAGTAGTCCGTTTTTTCCAGCACTCGAGCATCTGAAGTCTATGCTGAAGCAGTTGGCAGAGGTGTTGTCTTCACAGGCGGAACGAGCAGAGACGATAGAACAATGTCGTGTACGTACCATCGAAATCACGGCGCAGCTCGAGGCCTGGAATCATGTGGGTCTAGTCGATGAGCATGCTGCCAAAGTGTTGTGGGTAGAGGCGTTTTCGCAAGCCTTGCAGCTACATCAAACGCCGCTATCGATTGCGCCAATTTTTAGTAAGCAGCGTGAAGGACCACCTCGTGCATGGATATTTACATCCGCCACGCTGGCGGTAAAGAATGATTTTTCACACTACACCGATCAGCTGGGCTTAAGTGACGAACCAGCAAAATCCTGGCCGAGTCCGTTTGACTACGCTAATCAGGCGCTGCTATATGTGCCTTCGCATCTTCCACCACCGAATTCTCCGGGATATACCGATGCGGTGGTAGATGCCGCGTTACCTGTGATTGAGGCGGCCGGTGGTCGCGCTTTTGTATTGTGTACGACGCTTAGAGCCGTCAAGCGTGTAGCCGAGCGTTTGCGTGAAATTTTTGAGCAGAAAAAATATAACTGGCCGCTCTTGGTTCAGGGCGAGTTAGGTCGTACTGAATTACTTTCACAATTTCGTGCATCGGGTAATGCGGTGCTGGTGGGAAGCCAAAGTTTTTGGGAAGGTGTCGATGTGCGCGGTGATGCGTTGTCAGTGGTGATTATTGATAAATTACCGTTCGCACCACCAGATGATCCTGTGCTTGCAGCTCGTATCGCTGAGATGGAAAAACGCGGTCTGAATGGTTTTATGAATCATCAGCTACCGGAAGCGATCATCAACCTAAAACAAGGTGCTGGTCGTTTAATACGTGATGAAAATGATCGTGGTGTTTTGATGATTTGTGATTCACGACTTATTTCTAAGCCCTATGGTCGACGAATATGGCAGAGCCTTCCTCCCTTTAAACGTACCCGAGAAATTGGCACGGTGCAGCAGTTTCTGAGCGGCAGTCCTATTTCAGCTGAAACAGAAACTTAGAAAGCTGCCGATTTTCGTTATGAGATGGATGCTCGCGCTGATCTATGAATTAAACGCGAATAGGCAAATTATTTGATCGTCATGAAATTTCGGCAGGGACTGCTGGGAAATTACTACATAATTTCTCCGATCAGAACATCTCAATGGAGTACTCGTTAGGCTAGGAATTTGTAGTACTGTGTTCAGGTAAAATCTTGTCCATGAAAATATTAATCAGTAATGACGATGGTTATTTGGCACCGGGCCTCAACGCGCTGGCCGATCAACTGGCTACCATTGCTGAGATTGTGGTCGTGGCTCCCGATAGCAATCGCTCCGGTTCGTCGAACTCCCTGACCTTGGACCGGCCCTTACGTGTGATGCGCGCCGCCAATGGCTTTTACTCAATTAATGGCACCCCGAGCGACTGTGTTCACATCGCCCTGACGGGCATGCTGGAAGAAAAGCCCGACATGGTGGTCTCTGGTATCAATCAGGGACAGAATATGGGCGACGACACCTTGTACTCGGGTACCGTTGCCGCTGCCACAGAGGGTTTCTTATTTGGCATCCCCGCTATTGCTTTTTCTCAAGTGGATTACGGATGGGGCAATTTGGATGCCGCTGCACGTGCTGCCAAAGATTTTGTGATGCGTCGACTGGATCAGTTAGATAGTCCGATTCTTTTGAATGTGAACATTCCGAATTTACCCTACGAAGACTTGCAGCGAGTCGTGCCAACTCGACTAGGTAAACGCCACGAATCGGAAGCGGTTATCAAAACACTCGATCCCCATGGCAATGAGATTTTTTGGATAGGGCCACCGGGTAAGGCAAAAGATGCAGGTGAGGGTACCGATTTTCATGCGACCGCTAACGGCTGTATTTCTGTCACACCCTTGCAGATAGATTTGACTCACACTGTTCAACTTGAACGACTAAAGCAGGCACTCGCATGAGTCAGGGCCAAGAGCCTCCTAAAAAGCGTTTTCCATTAACGCTGGATTTGGTCACCGGTTCGGCTGACCGAAAACGGTCGTCTGCAGCACCTCGTTTAAACAGCTTGCAAACCGCAACTCGCAATGCAGCTAAACACGCGCCTGAATCCAAAGTCGTCACATCACCCAACACCTCTGTGCGGCCACTAAACACTCCGGCCGTAACTAAGCTTGCGCCGACAGTCATACAGCCGAGGTCGACTAACTCGCCACTGGTATCGGATGCCGTTCGCAAGGCGATGATTCAACGACTGGCGCAGCAAGGTATCAAAGATGCCAAGGTACTCGCGGCGATGGAAGCTGTGCCGCGCCATATGTTTATCGAACCTGGTTTAGCAAGTCAGGCGTACATCGATGCCTCTTTACCGATTGGTTATCATCAGACGATATCGCAACCCTACATCGTGGCGCGCATGATCGAGGTACTACGTGATGGTATTGAAGGAAAAATGTCGCGCGTGTTAGAGATTGGTACGGGCTGTGGTTATCAAGCAGCGGTGTTAGCGCAGGTGGCTGAGCAGGTGTATTCGATAGAGCGTATTCGGCCACTGCATGAACAAGCACGGAATAATTTACGATCATTACTTATTCCTAATCTCCGCCTGCATTATGGCGATGGGATGTTGGGCTTGCCACAGGTTGGTTCGTTCGATGGCATTATTCTGGCTGCGGCAGGTATGGAGGTGCCTCAGGCATTGCTAGATCAGATGGCCATTGGTGGCAGGTTGGCAGCGCCAGTAGGTACTAAAAATCAAGAGTTACGGTTAATTCGTCGCGTTCGTCGAAATGAATGGACCACCGAGACGCTTGAGCGCTGTCATTTTGTTCCGCTTAGACCGGGTACGTTTGGTTGAGCAGCTGCTTCATTAGGATGACGAGACAATGATGACCCACCACAAGGGAAAACTACTTATAGGCGTAATAACTACGCTGCTAACTGGCTGCGCTGAGCTAGCCTCGAATGCACCGATCGACGATAGAACTGAATCGCGTTACAAAGTAGTAGCCCAAAAACCAAAACCGGCGGAGCCGTCAGTCGTCGACCCTCCTGGATTTTATACCGTTAAAAAAGGCGATAACTTAATGAAGATCGCGCTTCAATTTAATCAAAATTGGCGCGATATCGTTGATTGGAATAGTCTTGCGAATCCCAACGATATTAAAGTCGGTCAAGCGTTACGCGTGGCTCCATTGGATGGTGCGCAGTTGTCTGCGGTACCCACTGATCGGATGGAGATCAAATCATTAGATACCCGTCCAGCTCCCGCTATTCCTTCAGTAAAGTCACTCCCATTGGGTAATAAATTAGCTTATTCGGATCAGGTGTGGGCTGATATTCAGCGCGGCGATGCAGCACCGGCGCGTTCGTTAGAAGCTCCGCGTAAGCCTGCTGAAAATACAGCAGCAGCGGCAAAGTTTAGTTGGCCCACAGAGGGCAAAATCATCAGTACCTTTGACCCAACCCGAAAAGGTATTGATATTGCCGGTCAACTTGGGCAGCCCATCACGTCGGCTGGCGACGGTACTGTGCTCTACGCAAAAAATATGCGTGGCTATGGCAACCTAGTGATACTGGACCATAACGATGGTTTAGTGACAGCCTACGCCCACAACAAAACCATCTTGGTAAAAGAAGGGCAAACAGTAACGCGAGGCCAAAAGATTGCTGAGATGGGTAACTCGGATACTGATGCTGTGAAGTTGCACTTTGAAGTGCGGCAGATGGGTAAACCAGTTGACCCCGTGGGTATGTTGCCCGGTCGTTAGATGACTGCTTTTCAGATCTTCAAGTGTGACGCGGTGTTATTGAAAGCATTCACTATTTGTCGAGGTGCTGAGCTGTGATACCAGTACTTGTATTCGACATTGAGACGATTCCGGATGTGCAGGGCTTGCGGT
>CAINAY010000119.1 GCA_903846425.1 uncultured Noviherbaspirillum sp. | reverse complement strand
TAGGGGACAATCAGCAACTATTTATTCCATATGGAGCAACACTGGATAGACTCCAGGCCATGCATTTGTTTGTCCGTGTCGCTGAGCTGGGCAGCTTTTCTGCGGTAGCCCAGCAAATGGGTTTGGCGCGCTCCGCCGTTACGCGCCAGATCGCCGCCCTCGAGCAGCACTTAGGCATCAAGCTCATGGTGCGCAGCACTCGTCGACTGATGTTGACCTCAGCCGGCGCGGCCTATCTTGAGAAGTGTCGAGTAATCTTGAATCTAGTCGAAGCAGCAGAGACCGGAGTCGCAGAGGAACGGCAGACCCCGCGCGGCATGATACGTATCAGCTTGCCGCTGACCTATGGCTTGATGCGAGTCGCGCCGATATTGCTGGATTTTGCGCGTCGCTATCCCGAGGTGCAGTTGGATATGGATTACACCGACCGACGAGTGAATTTAATCGAAGAAGCGATCGATCTTTCGGTTCGAATCACATCACGACTCGGGGCCACCGAAATCGCACGCCGCATAGGATCGAGCCAACTACAAGCCGTTGCATCACCCGCTTATCTCGCTGAGCATGGCATGCCACGTCACCCCTCTGAGTTAATACATCATGAATGTCTGAGCTACACCACTACCGCTGAATCAAAACAAGCCTGGTCATTTGACGTTGATGGCGTATTAACGGCTTACCCTATTCGGGCACGCATTCATTCAAATAATGGTGAAGCGCTGAACGATGCAGTTGAACGGGGATTAGGTATTGCGCTGCAGCCAGATTTCATTATTGAGCGATCGCTGCAATCAGGAAAAGTGGTCACCATTCTGACTGAATTCCCTCTGCCCGAGCTGGGCATCTATGCGATGTTGCCCAGTAATCGACAGGTGCCATATAGGGTCAGAGTGTTGATGGATTTTTTGGCTGATCAACTACGCTAAATTTTTCGCTCAGCAGATACGCCGAAAAAAATTCAATGGGTGTGTCGGTGATGAATGTCAGGAAAATGGGGATGCTTGTGCGTGATCGCCGTGTGGCGATGAAAGTGAGAATGGGGTTCGCTATTATCCCAGTCGAAATCATGCTCATGCTGATGATGCTCATCATGACTATGCGTGTGTTCGTGTTCGAGTGGCTCATGCACATGGTCGTGTTCATGCGTTTCCGTTAGATGACACCAAACACCTACGTACATCAGCGCACTGGCAGCCCAAAAAAATGGGCCGGTAGATTCACCCATCAATAACGCTATAGCAGCACCAATAAATGGCGCAGTCGAAAAATAAGCGCCTGTACGTGCGGTACCTAAGCCGCGTAAAGCCAACACGAATAAAACTAAGCTGGCTCCATAGCTTGCTAAGCCAAGTGCCATGGTGGCAAAGGTAATCGCAATTTCGGGAAGTTGTAATCCTAATGCCAAAGCCAGCGTGCAATTGATGACGCCTGCGACTAGACCTTTACTGCAGGCGATAAAGAGCGCATCGGTAGTTGCCACTTTGCGCGTGAAATTGTTATCGATAGCCCAGCACAAACATGCGCCTGCTACAGCTAGTGGCCCGATGAAGTTAGTTTGTGGTGTGAGTTGATCCGATTGATCCGTTAATGCCAGCAAAATTCCACCTGCGACGATAGCAGCCATACCGATGATGATGCGTCGATTAGCGTGTTCATGAAAAACTACCCAGGCTAACAGCGCCGTTAACACGCCCTCCAAATTCAGCATGAGTGATGCAGTAGACGCCGATAATGACTGCAAACCTATCATTAGCAATACTGGGCCGAGCATGCCACCGCTAAAGATGGCTAGTAACAGCCAACGCCATTCACCCGAGTTCATCGATACGGGAGTCCAGCCGCGGTCGCGCACCAGACGAGCTAAGCCTAAGCCCAGGCCGCTACCCAAATACAAGAGGCCGCCTAATAAAAGTGGTGGAACGTCGCCTACCAATAATTTGGCGAGTGGTGTGCTGGCACCGAATAATCCGGCAGCTAGCAAGGCAGAGAGAATGGCGGGGTTGAGTGTAAACATGAGGGTATTTTACGGTGGGATTTCAGAAACCTTCTACACTATCGATACGATGTAAAAATTGCGCATAATTCAACGACGCTTACAAAAATAAAATGAATGCAATGACTAATAAATTTTTTACGATAATCAACCCTGTGCGCAGGGTGTTGATATGTTTACTGCTGCTGTTTATGGACCCGATAGTTCGCGCTGAGAGCTTTTTGGGTTTGGAGCCTTTAGAACCACTCAGCTCAGTCAAGCAGCGATTTTCAGCAGGTGCCTTGACCGTTGAGCCCGCCGACTGGCTCAAGCCCAATCAATACTTCGTCAAGATGCAACATCCTGATGGTGGGGGTAAAGTTTTTTTATTATTTGAACATGATGATGAGATGCGTAAAAAGAAGTTGGCCGATTTAGAAAAATCAGTCTCGAATCTGCCATCGCAAGCTCAAGGTCGGTCAACGAAATTATTGATACGTCAGTATCGAGAAAAACTTTCTAAACCGATTGATGAGCGATTGTCGTTAATTAGAATTCGCTGGCTTCCTGATAATCCAACTCGTGTGAATGAACTCATCACTTCGTATGGCAAGCCTGACGAAAAGCGCGAAGGGAATGCCGTTTATGGTCCTGTTTTTATCTGGTCTAAGGGTTTGAATGCTCACCTTAGCGATGATAAAAAACAGGCGCTAATGATTGAATATTGGTTCACCGAAGATGATCTTGCTGTGTACTTTCTACGACGAGATAGCGCGGCTCGTTAATTAGCTATGGGTGGCCGTATTCGTAGAAAATTACTGGATGAAC
>CAINAY010000118.1 GCA_903846425.1 uncultured Noviherbaspirillum sp. | reverse complement strand
CATCTCACCTTTATTACCTGTCGTCAGAACAATAGAGCCTGACTTGTTCGATAAAGCCATCAACAAAGTCCCACGTATACGGGCCTGAATATTCTCTTCGGTGGCATCCTCTGCCAGATTGGCAAATTCAAAATCCAGCGAATGGCGAAAAGCTGTAAAACAATCTGAAATAGGAATTTCATCGTAACGCACATCCAAACGCGCCACCATGTCGCGCGAATCTACCCACGAAATTTCAGCGGTGTAATCCGATGGCATCATTACGGCGCGTACTTTGTCCGCACCCAGCGCATCGACTGCAATCGCTAAGGTGAGTGCCGAATCCACGCCACCCGAAAGACCAATGATGGCGCCTGGAAAACCGTTTTTACCCACATAGTCGCGCACACCCAAAACCAAGGCTTCATACACTTGCGCTTCCAGCGACAGCGCTTCAGAAAGTGGCTGCTTCTTCGGATGCCCTGCATCAAACTCAACCAGCGTTAACGATTCTTTGAATGAAGCCGATTGCGCGCACACTTCACCCAACGAATTCATTACAAATGAGCCGCCATCAAATACCAACTCATCCTGCGCACCGACGAGATTGGCATACACCAGCGCCATGCCTTGCTTACACACGTTTTCTCGCATCACATCTAAACGCAGATGTTGTTTGTTCATGTGATACGGAGACGCATTCGGCACCAATAACACCTGTGCTCCTGCTGCACGCGCACGCGCGGGCATATCGGGATACCAGGTATCTTCACAAATATTAATTGCGAAACGAATACCCTTGAGATCAAAGGTACAGACCTCATCGGCCGCAATGAAATAACGCTTTTCATCAAACACGGTGTAATTCGGTAGCGCGTGCTTGCGGTAGCAGGCGATGATGCGACCATTACACAGAACGGACGCTGCGTTGTAATGCAACTGACCCTGCTGAAGTGGGTGACCAACAATCACATGCAGATCTTTAAGATCAGCCAGCTCGTTAGCGAGGGTCTGCAACGCCAGATCTGATTTTGCGTAAAATGAACGCCGAAGCAGCAAGTCTTCCGGCGGATAGCCGACGAGCGAGAGCTCGGGTGTCAGCACAATATCAGCGCCCAACTCAGCGGCTTGGCGTGCAGACTGCACGATGCGCTGGCTGTTTCCAACCAGATCACCCACAGTACTGTTGATTTGTGCAATTGCTACGTTAACTGAGCCCAAACGATTCATCGGTAACCAAGCTTCAAAGAGGCGAACCCTGCAAAACCAGAATTATCGCACGCGCATCCTTTCTTCTCTGGCCGAAGTGGAACCAAGCACATGGAATGATCTGGTTCGTTCGCAACCCGAGGCGAACCCTTTTCTGTCGTATGCCTTTCTGCACGCGCTACATGAATCAGGCAGTGCGAGTAAAAAATCCGGCTGGCAGCCTCAGTACCTGACTATTTGGCAAGGTGACAATCTGGTCGCTGCGTTGCCGCTGTATGCAAAGTTTCATTCGTATGGTGAATATGTATTTGATTGGGCCTGGGCCGATGCTTATCGTCGCAATGGCTTGGAGTACTACCCGAAATTGTTATCCGCGATTCCTTTTACGCCAGTGACGGGTGGTCGGCTGCTTGCGATAGATGCGCCAGCACGAGCGGCGCTAATTTCTGCGCTAAAAGAAGTTCAAGAAAAAAATGATCTCTCCTCAACGCACATTCTTTATCCACCCGAGCAAGAAGCGAAGCAATTAGAAGATGCAGGATTTATGCTGCGTAAAGGCGTTCAATTCCATTGGAAAAATCAAGGCTTTGAAAATTTTGAACAATTTCTTTCAACGCTAGAACAAAAAAAACGGAAAAATATTCGTGCCGAGCGACGTAAAGTGCATGAAGCAGGCATCACGCTACGCCAACTGCCTGGGCTGCAAGCAAGCGAAGCTGACTGGAGATTTTTTAAGCGCTGCTACGACAATACTTATAGCGCACATTATTCAACGCCGTATTTAAATCTGGATTTCTTCCTAAGAATCAGCCAAACCATGCCAGAAAATATATTACTGGTGATTGCTGAACGTGAAGGAAATCCGATTGCCTCGTCGCTGTTAATTCATGATCAAAATGCGCTGTATGGTCGTTACTGGGGTGCGCTTGAACATCACGCCTGCCTGCATTTTGAGGCGGCGTACTATCAGCCACTAGAATTTTGTATCGCCAATAAAATTGCAGCATTTGAAGGTGGCGCACAAGGTGAGCACAAAATGGCGCGAGGTTTTCTACCTCAACAAACCTG
>CAINAY010000117.1 GCA_903846425.1 uncultured Noviherbaspirillum sp. | reverse complement strand
TGACCGATTCTATTTAGCCATCATGCGTAGTTTTGAGTTCGAGCTAATTTTTTGCTCTGGAAATTTATACAGCTGCTCCAACACTTCTTTTCTGTTGATGCTGACGTGACGGGCTCTAACATTAATCGCGCCGATTCGATCAAATTGGGAAAATGAGCGACTCACGGTCTCCATCGACAAGCCCAAGTAGCTACCTATCTCTTCTCTACTCATGCGAAGAATAAATGATTTAGCCGAATAACCCATCAAGTGAAACCTATCCGACAGCTGCACCAGAAAAAAAGCCACTCGCGATTCTGCATTCTGAGAGCCCATGATGCCAATCATTTCCTGTTCACGGATCAATTCAGAACTGATCATTCGATACAATAATTCTTCTAATTCATTATTCTCACGCGCTGCCAAAATCAGTGTTTTCAAAGGCAAGCTAATTAAATTGCAATCGGATAAAGCTGTTACTTCCGATTTATAATTTTTAGTGTGAATTCCATCTACGCCTACGATGTCACCCTTCATTGGGAAACACAGAATTTGTTCGCTACCAGCCCTACTGATTGAAGATGTTTTTAAAAATCCTGAATGAACGATGTAGATCGAGTTAAATTCCTGACCAGCAGTGAAAACTTTTTGCCCTGATTTAAATTGCAAGTGCTGAAAATAAAATTCACTACTTTTGCGACCACTAGGCACGGACATACCTAGTAAGCTACACAGATCAGACAAGCTAAATCTGCATGAATCGTTAACATGACTTTCTGGTTTTTCGGTTGATGTAACGGCTCTGGGCAAATGGATTTGATGCTTAATAACTACCGATGCTGCATTCATTCTCGCCGCCTGTCTATTTGAAGATTGTCGTACAAGGTATGACAGCTTTCTTGTCACAATGAGACCACTTACAAACTCGACCTAGCGTTTAGCTGGACCAATGGAACCAAGCACAATGACATTACCCTGAATAGGGTTATTTGTAAGTGCTAAATCATACCAAGAGTGAAAATAAAAAAAACTAAGACTCAAGGCAACACAGCGGTTGGCACATCCTTTGGAAAACTTAGTGCAAGTTTGAAGGGGCGTATGCCAGTCGATAGCATTCACAAACCATTGTTTCAAGCAGCGATCGGTCAAGAACTTCAACGCGATTACGTTTCAAAAGTACGGCATTGAGCAGATAAAGTTCATTTAGCGCCAAACTAATTGCCTCACGCCGAACGCCTAACATCATGCCAAGCTCTGCATGAGAAAATAAAATTGTGGTCGACTGCGTGGAATCTAATGTATGAAGTATCCATCGAATTAATTGCTGGCTCAGCCTATGATGACTCACGCAAGCAATATTTCGCATCATCATTTCAATGATGGTGACGTAAAAATGACTGGCTGCCTGGGATATAGATACGATCTTTAATAAATTTTCATTAAAATTTGCTGTAGAAATTTTATACGCGACACCTTCTTCCCTGATTCGCATCGTACCTACGCTTCCAGCCGTTGGAATAGCCGCGCCGACAATACTCTCTCTGCCAAAAGTAACTGCTTCGATTGAATAACCGTCGCTCAGCTCCACGAAAAAAGATACAACCGTCGACACCGGAAAATAAATCATGTCAGGCAAACTGCCTTGAGCGTATAAAACCTGCCCCTTTTTCAAAAGCACTGCCTGTAGGCTTAAGCGTAGTTGGTCGTAGTCTGGCCCGGGCAGCTTGGCTAGAAATTCATTTTCAAGGGGTGAGATGGGCATTGTTGAAGCCAGGTGTGCCTGTGTAAGGCCGATCTGAACCCATAAGACGAGCCTAAAAGCTACAGCAAATATGGGTGGGCTATGCCGAATTAGGTGAACCCATCATAGGCTCTAAACTCAAGCATGTAACGAATAATTTGATATTGATTATCAAACCGTTCTAATTACTAGTTTTATTTGAAGGTTTACGCACTTACTTGCTGTTATGAGCACTGTCGAATGAATAAGGACTAGACCAGTGAATCCCTAACGAGCTTATTAAGAGCCTGAGGTAATTGCGAAAAATCAAAATACTGAAACCGCCTTTGCGCGCGGCAAGAACGAATACGTACCTTACCCTACGCCTAAGTAGATTTTTCGGATTCGATCATCCGTGGCTAAAGCTGATGCACTGCCTTCCTGCGCAACGGATCCGTGCTCCAGCACATACGCGCGATCGGCAATATGTAGGGCTGATTGTGCGTCTTGTTCAGCCATGAGTATGGCCACGCCACCATCACAAATTTTTCTAATGGCTGCAAAAATTTCCATTTTCAAGCGATGTGCGATACCGACAGAAGGTTCATCTAACAATAACAATTGTGGATCACCCATCAAGGCACGACCAATAGCAACCATCTGCTGCTGTCCACCTGAGAGAGTGCTGACAATCTGATCTCGGCGTTCAGACAAAATGGGAAACAGAGAAAATACTCGCGTCAGATCGTTTTCAATTTCTTGACGATTGGTTCGAAGATACGCACCTAATTGTAGATTTTTCATCACCGATAATTCAGGAAATAAACGCCGCCCTTCAGGACAATGACAAATACCTAAACCTACCACTTGCTCAGTTGAATAAGCATGTAATGACTGTCCATTAAATTCGAGCGTGCCATGCGAATTCATCGCACGAGAGATCACCTTAAGTAGCGTTGATTTACCAGCGCCATTAGGGCCGAGTATCGCAACCAATTCACCCGGCTGTATCTGTAACTGGATTTTTTCCAACGCTATCGCTTGCCCATACGACGCAGTAAGTTGATCGAGTTTA
This sequence comes from uncultured Noviherbaspirillum sp., assembly GCA_903846425.1. GTDB lineage: Bacteria > Pseudomonadota > Gammaproteobacteria > Burkholderiales > Burkholderiaceae_D > Pernthalerella > Pernthalerella communis. The sequence goes on along the minus strand of CAINAY010000117.1, from coordinate 6,119 downwards.
AGCAGCATGATGTACCGCCATCTCAGTTTGTTTGCCAATATACGCTTCAATCACGCGAGGATGCGCAACGATTTCAGCAGGCGATCCCTCAGCAATCACTTCACCAAAATCGAGTGCGATTACTCGGGAAACCAATTGCATGAACTCACGCAGCTTATGTTCGATTAATAAAATAGTGAGCTGCTTCTCAGCATGTAATTGACGTATCAAGGATGAGATCGCTTCAATCTCCGATGAACCCAGGCCAGCGAAAGGCTCATCAAGCAATAGCAATTCTGGCTCGGCAGCTAACGCACGGGCAATTTCTAAGCGCCGCAAATCACCATACGAAAGCAGCTCTGATGCCGTATGTGCCTTGGCTTCCAAACCAACTTGTTTGAGTAATTGCATGGCTCGATCACCCAGACCATCGTGCCGCACTCGTGGGCCTAAGCTACCTACCAATACATTTTCTAAGACAGATAAACCAACAAATGGTCGACACAGTTGAAATGTGCGTGCAATTCCTAAGGTCACGATCTTATGAGGCTTCACGCCTTGCAAGGATTGACCATTGAAAATGACTCGACCGTTATCGGGAGGAATGAAATTGGTCAGCATGTTAAACAGCGTCGTCTTACCCGCACCATTTGGGCCGAGTATGCCGACAATCTCGCCTCGGCGAATTTGCATACTCACCTGCTTGACCGCATGGAGGCCACCAAAGCGCTTGTCAACACTATCGACTTCTAGCAGTACCGAACTCATGCTCTATCTCCCCATCCCGATCGCACTCGTTTCCATAACGGTGCGATAAAGCCATTCGGAAGAAAAAATAAAATAAAAATCAGCAAGAGGCTGTAAATCATCAATCGCCACTCACCAAAATTGCGTAATCCTTCGGTTAATAGTGTCAGCAGGAGCGCGCCACCCACGGGGCCATAGATAGTACCCATGCCACCCACGTACACCATGGTGATGATGGTCACGGACGTGACTACAGCAAATAATTGTGGACTAACTTGAAGCTGATAGTGCGCGTACAAAGCACCACCTAAACCAGCGAATGCAGCACTAATTACCAGCGAGATAATTTTGTAGGTGGTGATGGGAATACCTGCTGCTAAACACGTTGCTTCATCACCGCGTATGGCACGCAAAATCAGCCCCCAACGCGATCGTGCCATCCAACTCAATATGAATGTGGTGGCACCCAGCACCACCAACACAAACCAATAATAGTGAAGATTGTTTCGAATCAATGGAGCGATATCTTGTATGCCCTCTTCGCCACCGGTGTACTCCCAAAAAATTAGCATTAAGCGTTGCATGATGACGGCCGCAGAGAGCATCGCCAGCGCAAAATAAGGCCCCTTTAATCGGAGCGTAGGGAAACCCAATAACAATGCAAACACCACCGCTAATAACATTGAGGCAGGCAAACTCCACCACGGACCGAACCCCATCTGTACGTTCACAACGCCGGCCACATAAGCACCGACACCTATAAACAGTGAGTGCCCAAAATTTTCTCGGCCCGTTAAGCCGGACATGAAATCCCAACTCACTGCCCAGATGCCGTAGATCGCGGCAACGGTTAATACACCGATGAGATAATTTCCAGGGAATACCAGCGGTGCGACTGCTAGAACAACAAGTGCTGCTGCGCCAGCCACACCACTGAGTTTGTCGATTTGCTGAAATCCGTTCACGTAGTCGCCCCTAGAATGCGGCTCGTTTGCCGAAAATGCCTGCAGGCCTAAATACCAAAGTCAGCAGCGTCGCTAAGACAGACACGATTTCAGTCCAGCTGGTTGAAATCAAATAGGCGACCAGTGTCTCGGCATAGCCCAACATGAGCGCAGCCAAAATACTTCCGGGAATAGAACCAAGACCACCCACAATCACAATCGCGAAGGCTTTAACGATGGGTAGTAAATGCATGGAGGGCTGTACTGAAAGAAATGGACCAGCCAACACACCTGCTAGTGCCGCTAACGCTGCTGAGATCGCCATGACTAATGAAAAAATTCGATCGCTCGGTATACCCATGTATTTAGCGGCTTCCGCATCTTGCGAAATAGCGAGGATGGCACTACCAAGACGGGTTCGCTGAATAAATAAATACAGTGCACCGATCGCAACCACAGCAACGACGAGTGTGAGCAAACGCTGGCCTGCTACATCCACGCCACCGATACTGACTTTTGTATCAATAAAGGCAGGCACATTGCGATACTCTGATCCAAAAATTAAAAATAACGCCTGCTCTACCACCAGTGAAACTGCCAGCGTAATCATCAATACACCCAGTTGTGAATAGCGCAGTGGGCGTATCAACACTTTTTCAACCACGACACCAAACACAGACACACCAGCAATCGCTAAAAGTGCTGCCAGCCAGAGTGGCAATCCAACGATTGACGTCAGCACATAGGTACCATAAGCACCCAATGCATAAAATGACCCGTGCGCTAGATTAAGCACGCGAGCCACGCCAAAAATTAGCGTGAACCCGACGGCCAGCATGGCATAAATGGCGCTAGTGACTGCGCCGTAGATAAGAATTTCCACTACTTCATCCAGGGTGGCAGAATGAAATTACCGGTGCGCAGTTCTTTTGGGTAGATGACGACGCGCTCGCCTTTATCTTGCCATTGCGCGAAGATTAAATTCGTTTTGCCTTTACCCGTCATCAGATCATGATTTTCATCAAAAGAAATTTCGCCGGCAATGCCTTCGTGTTTTGTTTTTTCTAGTTCTTTGATAATTTTGTCTGTATCGAAACTACCCGCACGCTTTACCGCATCGGCATACAGGAAGACAGCGTCATAGGCAAAATAGGCGGTATACACAGGATAGTTGGGTGAAAGCTTTTTGAACGCGTCAAAAAACGGGATCGTCTTTTTAGTTAATGGTGCGCGAACAGCAAAATTAGCTGCCACTTCAGAAATCGATTTACCACCGATACGATTATAAAAATCACCATCCATGCTCTTTACATCAATACCACCATACGGCACAGGCACTTGCGCATCGTGCCATTGCTTGGCAAAGGTATCACTAGAGCCGTGTGAAACTGTCACGATCAGATACTGAGCTCCACTCGCTTTGATCTTAGCTAGCAGTGGCGAAAAATCAGATGTCTGTGTATCGAATAACTCAGTCATTCGAATATCAGCGCCGACTTCTTTTGCCCCCTTAGTCAACACAGGGACTAAGTCTTGTACCCACTTGGCATTCTCTCCAACAATCGCAATTTTTTTGTAGCCTAATTCACCGATCACAAAATTAGAAATAAAGTCGACCAAGCCACGTGCCTGATGTGCCGCATTGATAGGCCCGACACGAAAAACATACTTATAGTTGTCGTAATCAGTTTTAACTTTGTTAGTAATACTTGGAGAAGCCGCGCCTACGCCCAAGTAAATGATCTTGGCTGCTGCGATATGCGGCAACTGAGCTAAGGTCACGCCGCTGGTGTAACCACCGATCAGTACATCGACTTTTTCATCAGCCACCAACTTACGTATGGCGCTGATACCTGTTTCGGGATTTTCCGTCTCATCCGCTGAGACAAACTCTAATTTGCGACCTAGTACGCCGCCCTTTTTGTTAACTTCATCCACCGCCATTTTTATGGCTGTGAGCGTGTCTCTACCCACTTGCAATTGCACCGATGTGGGAACGCCAATTCGTATGGGTCTAGTTTCTTGAGCATCGACGGTCGCCGACACAGACAAGCCTAATAGAATAAACAAACTTGCAAGAAGGCGAACGCTCCAACGAGGAACACGCCATGAATGGATTGTCATACTGTCTCCTTGTCCGGCTTTGTTATCGCCCCATCATGGAGGCTTATTCTGTGAAGAGAGCTTCACTCATTGGTGAGATCTTCTCTTTTCATTTTGTTGTGCCGGACTATTAAAGACCGACAACCCCAATGTAGACGCAACACGAATTTTGCGCAATGACGCGCTGCCGCAAGAACGAGGGGGAACAGGTTGCGGATGTACTCATTTTGGAAATACGCTGGACTACCTTAACCCATGGAGGACTGTGCTATAACAACATCAGACCTCTAACCCGCAGCGGCCACATGATAAAAAAACAAACTCTGATATCGGTGACCGGAATACTAGGGAAAATTGAATGCGATTTTTAAAACAATTTTTTGCATTGATTTTTTTACTGACGATCGAGCATTCGCAAGCGGCGGGTAAATTTTATACGCAGCAGGAATTCGATACCTTGCTGGCAGAAGGTAAAACTCTGGTCGTTCACATCCATGCTGACTGGTGCGGAACCTGTAAGGCACAGGATATACAAATCAATTCAGCTATCAATTCTGCTGAATTTAAGGATGTCGTATTTTTTGAAGTGGATTACGACACACAACGAAAACATGTGAAATTTTTTAATGGAAAATTACAAAGTACTATCATCATTTTTAAAGCTGGAAAAGAAATAGACAGAGTTGTGGCAGAACGCGATGCCAGCGAACTACAGGCATTCTTAAAAAAATCCTTATAAAAATTATTCATCGGATCACCTATGCCAAAAGCTTTTCTTATTGCCGAATTGACTGTTACTGATCAAGCAACCTATGAAACCTATCGCTCACAGGTACTATCAACTATAGAATCAATCGGTGGAAGATTCGTTGTACGCGGAGGCAAGCGATTGCAGGTGGAAGGTGTGGACGAAGGTCACCACAATATGCTGCGTACCGTTGTGGTTGAATTTCCCTCTATGGATATAGCAACAGCTTGGTATAACTCACCAGCCTATACCACCTTAAAAAATCTGCGCATGAGTTGCTCAGTAGGTCGAGCATTCATTGTTGAAGGCGTTTAAAAAGATGTAACAAGGTACATCACTAGCCTGCTTTGGCAGGTGCAATTGACTAACTAACTTGAATTTTCATGAACAAATCAGATCTGCTCGGTGATTTGCCGAATATCGACGAACAATGTTTCGCTCCGATTGATTCAACGCTGCTATCGCAGACTAAGCAATCAACCCATCCTGTTAGAATTTTGCTTTTGTATGGCTCGCTACGCACTCGCTCATTTAGCCGCCTACAAGCGGAAGAAGCGGCTCGTTTGCTGAAAGCGTATGGCGCTGAAGCGCGCTTCTTTAATCCTAGTGGCTTACCACTGCCAGATGACGCACCCGATACGCATCCCAAAGTAGTTGAACTGCGCGAACTATGCGCTTGGTCGGAAGGCATGATCTGGTCTTCGCCAGAACGCCATGGCGCGATGACAGGCATCATGAAAGCGCAGATAGATTGGATACCTTTGGCGCTAGGTGCAGTACGCCCTACGCAAGGTAAAACACTAGCTGTGATGCAGGTTAACGGCGGCTCGCAATCTTTTAACGCCGTCAATCAGATGCGCGTGCTTGGACGTTGGATGCGCATGCTGACGATTCCCAACCAATCATCTGTACCGAAAGCATATGAAGAGTTTGACGAGGCCGGTCGAATGAAACCTTCTAGCTATTACGATCGTCTGGTCGATGTGGTGGAAGAATTAGTGAAGTTTACTTTATTGACGCGCGATATCTCGCCTCATTTGGTTGACCGCTACAGCGAACGAAAAGAAAGTCTTGAAGCGGCTTCAGCGCGAGTGTCGCAGCAGAAGATTTAATTGCGAACACTTCACACATCTAGCTCATCAAAGTAATAGGTCTGACTGCCATATTCCGGGGGTGATACATAGGTTTTTTTACCGATACTCACCCACTGAACAGGGTTTATAAAATTCGGCCCGTCATAGACAAACGTATGAAACTCACCATTCTCGCCGCAGGCGTCTACGCCTGCTGGCAAACGATCAATAAAGCTCTGATCAAATTCACAACCAACGAACGTGTCATCTAAAAATCGTCCATCAACGCAACTGACTCGAGCCTTAAATCCAGCATGAAAAAATTCGCTCACTAAACTTAATCTATCCTCGTTCCATAGTGGCAAACACGCCGCAATACCGGCGGCACCACATACTTTCTCTTCCCATTCGCGATGCGCAATGAGATCAATGTCACCAAAAATTCCCGACTGAAGACCCAACGATTTTAAAAACGTTAGCTTTTCAATGAATTGATATTCGTATTCTTTCCATGAGGCGGAAAGA
>CAINAY010000116.1 GCA_903846425.1 uncultured Noviherbaspirillum sp. | reverse complement strand
AGCAATTAGCAAACCACAAATACAACCAAGCGCGATGTAGGTGTGACGCCAACCAAAATGCTCTAGACCCCACTGCATGACAGGTGGCCACACAGTACCAGCGACATAATTTCCGCTGGCGCATATGGCGACCGCAATTCCGCGACGTTTTTTCCACCACAGTGCAGTATCTGCGAGTAGAGGCGCAAAGCTGGCAGCGCCACCTAGTAAGCCGATGAGTCCATGAGCCATGGCTAAGCTGATGATATTGGGCGATTGCGACGCCCATAAAAATCCGATTAGGTTTCCGATAGCGCCGATGAGTAAAACTTTAAATACACCGAAGCGATCAGCCCAGCGTCCCATCAAAATACCGCCCAGCCCGAATGAAATCATCAGCACGGTATACGGCAGTGAGGCATCGGCACGCGTAATGCCGAATTCTTTTTGTACTTCGGGCAGTAAGACGATGACGACATACATACCAACACTGCCCAAGGTCATGATGGCGAGTGCCGTCAGTAAGCGTCTAAACGCGTAAGCGGAGTCGATTAAGTCAGGGTGGCTGGGTGTATTTGGCATGCGTTAGAGGATAGCATCACCCAGAAATCAGGTAATTAATTAGTATGAATATTAGTTCGAAAGCGCTTTGAGTACGTCGGCAACCAAGCGATCTTGTTTGTACTCGATGCCATTGGGGTCGACGCCAGTACGAACAATCACTAGATCATGCCCTGGCACGACAGTCACATACTGACCTTTATTCCCGAAGGTGGTGAACGTACCTTTCGGTATATCAGGCATGGTATCCAGTAACCAAAATTGCGCACCGTAGCCCCATTCATTAGCTACCGGTGGTTTGGTAGGAGCAGGGGTGCTGATAAATCGTATGAAATCTTCAGGTAAATAACGTTTACCTTTATGTACTCCATCATTCGCAAGAAAAATTCCGAAGCGTGCTAAATCGCGTGCTGTCGTATACGTCTGACTAGACCCAACAAACGTACCCAGATGATCGACTTCCATCCGTGTGTGATACATACCGAGTGGATGCAGCAGTTCATCGTAGGGAAAGCGCAGGAAACGCAAATCATCATTTAGCAGATAACGTAAAGAGCGTACTAATAACAAGGTGTCATTGTTGGCGTACTGCCAGCGCGTTCCTGGTTTGACTTCGAGTGATGTGCCTGTCGCTGCGCTAATTACATCTTGTCCACCAAAATACACAGCCGCTGAATTCGGCCCGGCACTGTAGAGTCCACTCGACATCCACATCAGCTGTTGATAGGTAATAGCTTTGCGCGCGTCACCTTCAGGCCATTCAGGAATAGCTACCGGTTGATCGAGTTGCAGCAAGCCTTGACGACTAGCGATACCCATCAAGGTGGCAAAGATGCTTTTACTGGTTGACCAGGTCCGATAACCTGAATGCACACCAAAGCCTTTGCGATAACGTTCAGCGATTAACTGCCCACCTTTAGCTTTGTCGAGTTTGATGACGAGTACCGAGGTAGTGATCGTGCCAGGCTTTTTTGCATGCGTGATGCCATCAAACGCTTGATCAAGTACCTTGCTCAGTTTTGAATAACGAGGTTCGATGCCGCTTGCAGGTAGATTCGTTTTGTCGCCATCAGGGAATGCGAGGTGGCTTACATTTGGCGCTTGTTCATACGATACATAAGGTAATCGAGGCACATCATTGATTTGCCACTGTGGCGGCAAGATAGTGCAACCCATGCTGTCGCGATAAGCAGCGACGCGTGTAATGCTTCCACTGGGATCAGAGCTGAAAACTAAGCGACGCTTTTCATCAATTATCGGATCGGGGTAGCCTTTACCTTCGACATCGACGAGTTCTATGCGTTTGATGTCATTGAGCGGGCGGCCCATTAAAAAATGCGCTGAGCAGGTAAAGATTGCTCGGTAGCCTGCGACGATGAGTGGATCATCGTTATCCGCTGCGCCAGCAAGCCGTTGATACGGTGGTGTGGCGTATGAATTTGCGCTGACCAGCAGTACGCTGGTCAGCACTACACTCTTGACTAAGTTAAGGCGCATGGATTTGATTTGTCAAAGTGAGTTTATTTGTCCGCTGATTTTGCACGATGGACGGCGAATTTCATCAATTGCTCATCGCGCCAATCACGACGCGCGTTCAATTCGGATTGTTTTACAAATTGTCGACGCTGAGTTTCAACTTCTTTGATGAGTGGTTCATCCCATGGACGCTTTTGGTCGCGCGACTGAGCAATGCGATGGAATAATGGACCAAAGCGCGCTGCATAATCAGCTACACCATTCGGTGCGTTCAAATCGATGGTTTCAAAGGGGCCGATGAATGACCAGCGGAATCCCAAACCATCACGGATCGCCTTATCCACATCTTCGCAACTGCAAACGCCATCAGCTACCATGGTCCAGGCTTCACGTAACAAGACAGCTTGCAAACGATTGATCACGAAGCCTTCGATCTCTTCGTTAACGCGAATAACCGATTGTCCCAAGGCTTGCATGAAATGATCGGCCCAGTCGATGGTTTCTTTTGACGTTTGTGGCGAGCCGACCAGTTCAATAATAGGAACCAGATAAGGAGGATTAACGGGATGAACTACCAATACGCGCGGTGAAATTTTTAGGTCGAGACCAAAATCAGATGCGGGTATGCCCGAAGTTGAGCTACCAATGATGATATCGTTGTATCCAAAGCTTTCGATTTCCAACATCAGCTT
>CAINAY010000115.1 GCA_903846425.1 uncultured Noviherbaspirillum sp. | reverse complement strand
CTTACAGGAAAAAATCCTATACAATAAGGCTCACTTTGCTGATTACGTCAAACAGCAACAATCTATAGTCAAAAAAGGAATACCATGCCCCATTTAGTGCCAATCGTGCTTGAGCAAACAGCCAAAGGCGAACGCAGTTATGATATCTACAGTCGCTTGCTAAAAGACCGTGTGATCATGCTGGACACAGAAGTGAGTGAACACACAGCCAGTTTGCTGGTTGCACAAATGCTGTTCTTGGAGAGCGAAAATCCAGAAAAAGATATTTCGCTTTACATCAACTCACCAGGTGGCTCAGTATCAGCCGGACTGGCGATCTACGACACGATGCAATTCATTAAGCCTGACGTATCAACGCTATGTACAGGTTTGGCTGCCTCGATGGGCGCGTTTCTGTTGGCAGCAGGTGCCAAGGGCAAGCGTTTCTCTCTCCCGAATTCGCGCATCATGATTCACCAACCCTTAGGTGGTGCAAGTGGTCAGGCGTCCGATATCGAAATTCAGGCGCGTGAAATCCTTTATTTACGCGAACGACTCAATAACATCCTGGCTGAAAAAACTGGCCAGAACATGGACCAGATCGGTCGTGACACCGATCGAGATAACTTCATGTCAGCCGAGCAGGCCGTCGAGTACGGCATGATCGACAAGGTCTTAACCCACCGCGCAGAGTAATATTATTGATAATTATCGTTCTGCTAGCGGGCTGACGCATCCCGAATTAGGCCTACCTGCGTGACGAATTACGAATTCGCAGGTAAGATCGTTTCAAATCCATCCATTTTGCGTGCACATGTCCGATAAAAAGTCTTCCGGCGGCGAAAAATTACTTTATTGCTCATTTTGCGGTAAGAGCCAGCACGAGGTTAAAAAGCTAATAGCTGGCCCCTCTGTTTTCATTTGCGATGAATGTATTGATCTTTGTAATGACATTATTCGCGATGAGGCTTCCACCGTTGAGACAGTAGGTAGCCCCAAATCTGATCTTCCTACCCCACAAGAAATTCTCGACATGCTGGGTCAGTACGTCATTGGTCAGGATACGGCCAAACGCACACTCTCAGTTGCTGTCTACAACCACTACAAGCGCTTACGTCATCTCGGTAAAAAAGATGAAGTTGAACTGGCCAAGAGCAACATTCTTTTGGTCGGTCCAACAGGTTCAGGTAAGACTTTGTTAGCTCAGACGCTCGCACGTATGTTGAACGTGCCATTCGTTATCGCCGATGCGACCACGCTGACTGAAGCGGGTTATGTTGGTGAGGACGTTGAAAATATTATTCAGAAACTGCTTCAAAACTGTAACTATGAAGTAGAGAAGGCGCAGAAGGGTATCGTCTATATCGATGAGATAGACAAGATATCGCGCAAATCAGATAACCCGTCGATCACACGTGATGTCTCTGGTGAGGGCGTGCAGCAGGCCTTGTTGAAACTGATCGAAGGTACGATGGCTTCGGTTCCTCCACAAGGCGGGCGTAAACACCCTAACCAAGATTTTGTACAGATAGACACGACGAATATTTTATTTATTTGCGGTGGCGCGTTTGATGGTTTGGCAAAAATTGTGTCAAATCGCTCTGAGAAAAGTGGCATAGGTTTTTCAGCTGAGGTTAAGACTCAGGCAGAGCGTAGCGCAAGTGAAGTGATGCAAGACGCTGAGCCAGAGGATTTGATTAAGTTTGGTCTGATTCCAGAGCTGGTCGGACGTTTGCCGGTGGTAGCTACCTTGTCTGAGTTGACCGAAGACGCCTTAATCCAAATTTTGCTTGAGCCTAAGAATGCATTGATCAAGCAGTATTCCAAGCTGCTTGAGATGGAAGGTGCCGAACTCGAAGTTAGACCGGGTGCGTTGCATGCAATCGCTAAAAAAGCGCTTAAGCGTAAGACAGGCGCCCGCGGTTTGCGGTCTATCGTTGAGCACGCACTGTTGGACGTGATGTTTGAGTTGCCGAATGAGCAAAATGTTGCCAAGGTAGTTGTGGACGAAAACACTATTAATAATGGTGCTAAGCCCCTACTTATTTATCATGAACCGCAAAAAGTGTCGGGTGCAAAGTAGGTCGAAGAAGAAAAATGCTTAAAATTTCGTAAAAAATGCGATTAAATCGCCTTTTATTGGCGGTTTTTTGAACAAAAGCATTACAATCGACTCAATAGCACTGTGTCCCGGCTTCAAAGCAAAAGCCACCCGAGGCGACTCGTGAGTGGCTTTTTTATTAAGTTTGTTTTGCGTTGGCTAGTTTAAACGGCTCAATTGCGTAATTAATAATCGATATCGATCTATTTAGTTTTAAATTGTCATTAAGAGATAAATCAGTAGCGGCAGTATGGTTTGTTAATAATAGGGCTTGTGATTGGCAAAACCGTGCCAACATAGCTTGAAGGTTTGTTCAAAAGGCTTGCAATGACCATAACTTCACATTTTTCCGAACCCACCCAACTTCCATTGTTGCCTTTGCGCGATGTGGTGGTGTTCCCGCACATGGTGATACCGCTGTTTGTTGGTCGCCCCAAGTCCATCAAGGCTCTTGAAGCGGCCATGGAACAAGGTAAGAGCATTATGCTGGCAGCGCAGAAAGCCGCCGCCAAGGATGAGCCTTCTGCCGACGATATTTATGAAATTGGTTGCATAGCCAATATTCTACAAATGCTGAAACTTCCCGACGGTACCGTTAAGGTTCTCGTTGAAGGTGCTCAGCGCGCACGGATTCACAGCATCAGCGAAGTTGAAACACACTTTGTCGCCGACCTTTCCCCGGTAGAGTCGGAAGCGGGTGATGAGTCTGAGGTCGAAGCGATGCGTCGCGCGATTGTTCAGCAATTTGATCAGTACGTTAAGCTCAATAAAAAAATTCCTCCCGAAATCTTGACCTCGCTAGCTGGCATTGATGATGCTGGTCGCTTGGCTGATACGATTGCTGCGCATTTACCCTTGAAGTTAGAGCAGAAGCAAGTGATCTTGGAGATTTTTAATGTCGCCAAACGTCACGAACATTTGCTGGGCCAACTTGAAGCAGAGCTAGACATTCTGCAAGTTGAAAAACGCATACGCGGTCGTGTTAAGCGCCAGATGGAAAAGTCTCAGCGCGAGTATTACCTCAACGAGCAGGTCAAAGCGATACAAAAAGAGTTAGGTGAAGGCGAAGAGGGCGCAGATCTCGAAGAGCTGGATAAGAAAATTATCGCAGCCAAGATGCCGAAAGAGGCGAGAGAAAAAGCGCAAAGCGAACTCAAAAAATTAAAGCTGATGTCGCCTATGTCAGCTGAAGCCACCGTCGTGCGCAATTACATTGATGTTCTGATCGGTTTGCCATGGAAGAAAAAATCCAAGGTAAATCATGATCTGACACACGCAGAAAAAGTGCTGGAAGATGATCACTATGGCCTCGAAAAAATTAAAGAACGCATTCTTGAATATCTCGCTGTTCAACAG
>CAINAY010000114.1 GCA_903846425.1 uncultured Noviherbaspirillum sp. | reverse complement strand
CTACGCTAACGATGTGGTTCCTAAAGCTCGGGGCGCTGCGTCGCGTTTGATGCAGGAGTCAGAAGGTTATAAATCACGCGTCGTCGCCAATGCAGAAGGTGAAGCCTCGCGATTCTCCAAAATTTTGACTGAATACCAAAAAGCTCCAGGTGTTACGCGCGATCGTATGTATATCGAGGCGATGCAGCAAATTTTTTCAAGCACAACCAAAGTTATGGTGGATACCAAATCCAGTAACAGTATGATTTATTTGCCGCTTGATAAGTTGATCGCTCAAACCGCTGCTGAGTCAGCTGCGGGTGTTCATGCGCCTGCGGCGCCGGTGAGTGAAACCTTACCAGCTACTGAAGGCGCGCGCGCCCCAGAGCCGCGCGCACGCGACAGTCGCAGCATTCGCGACAGGGAGTCACGCAAATGAATCGTCTTATTTCAAGCGCCATTGCCAGCGTCATTGCTCTGGCCATTTTGATGTCTACGTTGTTCGTTGTAGATCAACGGCAGTTTGCTATTGTGTTTGCACTTGGTGAAGTCAAGGAAGTCATTAAAGAACCTGGGCTGCATTTCAAACTGCCGCCGCCATTCCAAAATGTGATCTTTCTCGACAAACGTATTTTGACTTTAGATACGCCTGAGCCTGATCGCTTTATTACTGCAGAGAAGAAAAACATTTTGGTTGATGCGTTTGTTAAATGGCGCATCGTTGATCCACGACTCTACTTCATCAGCTTTGGTGGTGACGAGCGTCGCGCACAAGATCGTATGGCACAAATCGTTAAAGCAGCTTTGAATGATGAAATCACCAAGCGCACCGTGCGTGAAGTAATTTCAGGTGAGCGTGGCAAAGTGATGGATGCCATTCGAACTAAAGTGTCTGAAGAAGCTAAACAGATCGGTGGCGAGATTGTCGACGTTCGTTTAAAGCGAGTAGATTACGTTGAGCAAATCAATAACTCAGTTTACGAACGTATGAAATCTGAACGCGCTCGCGTGGCAAATGAATTACGCTCTACCGGTTCAGCTGAATCTGAAAAAATCCGAGCCGATGCCGATCGTCAACGTATCGTGATTCTTGCAGAAGCCTATAAGCAAGCTGAATCAGTGCGAGGCGAGGGCGATGCCAAGGCGGCGCGTATTTATGCGCAGGCATTTGGTCAGAATCCGGAGTTCTACAAATTCATACGCAGCTTAGAAGCCTATCGCGAGAGTTTCAAAACGCGCAGCGATGTGCTGGTGATTGATCCCAATTCGGAGTTCCTGAAGTACTTCAAGGCACCCGGCGGCGCCCGTAAATAAGGTTGCCCGGTGTCGTCTACTCTGCTGATTACGCTGGGCTTGCTCTGCCTGTTGGAGGGGATGTTTCCATTTCTTTCACCGGCACGCTGGCGTCAAACCTTCCTGCAACTGGCGAGCCTGACGGATGGTCAGATCCGATTTTTCGGTCTGATCGCCATCGTGTTTGGTATGCTGCTACTCGCACTACGATTCCTCCTTTCTGAAGCTTGATTGTCATGCCTAATTGGCTACTTCCCGAGAATATTGCTGACGTACTCCCATCCGAAGCGCGCAAGATTGAAGTTTTGCGCCGCTCGATGCTGGATAATTTTCGGCGTTTTGGTTACGAGTTGGTGATGCCACCGATGTTGGAATACGTGGAATCATTAATGCCATTCCCCGACCATGACATGGACCTGCGCATGTTCAAGCTGGTCGATCAGCTATCAGGCCGCACTATGGGTTTGCGTGCGGATATGACGACGCAGGTTGCTCGTATCGATGCGCATTTACTCAATCGCAAATCAGTCACTCGACTTTGCTACGCAGGTAGCGTTTTACAGGCACGTCCTTCGGGGTTTCATGCCACCCGCGAGCCACTGCAAATCGGTGCTGAAATTTACGGGCATGCGGGTGTAGAAGCGGATGAAGAAATTCAATCACTCGCTTTAGCGTCACTTAGCATGGCTGGCCTGTCGAATGTCACTTTAGATTTATCGCACAACGTGATTTTGAACGCCATTCTTGAAGGCGATGTGAATGCGCAGCGTCATCAGGCCGAGTTAGTTGCAATGCTACGTGCAAAAGATTTGCCGCAGTTGACTGAGTTTGTATCGGGGTTTAACGCGACTGTGCGTGATGCACTCTCGGCACTCATGAGCTTGCACGGTGATATCAGTGTGCTTGCTCGTGCACGTAAAGTGCTCCCTGCCATTCCGAAAATTCATCACGCTTTAGATGAACTGGCGCTGTTGGCCAAAGCAGCGGGTGCGGTGACTATCAATATTGATTTGGCAGATCTCTCAGGTTACCAATACGAGAGTGGCGCTATGTTTGCGCTGTATGTAGCTGGACTTCCGAATGCCGTTGCTCGTGGCGGTCGCTATGATCATGTGGGTGAAGTTTTTGGGAGAGCCAGACCAGCCACAGGATTTTCTTTAGATTTGCGTGAACTCGCACGTTTGCTGCCCACTGCAACTGCCGTCAGCGCCATTCGTGCACCTTGGGGTAGAGAGCCTGCATTGACCGAACTGATTGCGTCCTTGCGCGAGCAGGGTGAAATTGTTATTCAGTTGTTGCCCGGTGAAGAAAGTAGTCAACAAGAATTCGAATGTGATCGCGAGATCATTGCCGACAAAAATAAATTCATCATCAGAAAGCTGTAGAAATCATGGCTAGAAATGTCGTTGTTATCGGTACCCAATGGGGCGATGAAGGAAAAGGAAAAGTTGTCGACTGGCTGACGGATCATGCACAGGGCGTTGTTCGTTTTCAAGGTGGTCACAATGCAGGTCACACGCTAGTTATTGGCGGTCAAAAAACAGCGTTGCAGCTCATTCCGTCGGGCATTATGCGTGCCGGCGTTGCCTGCTATATCGGTAATGGTGTCGTGTTGTCTGTGCCTGATTTATTACGCGAAATTGATAAGCTGGAAGCGTCGGGTATTGAAGTCGCCAATCGTTTAAAAGTATCGGAAGCGTGTCCAGTCATTCTGCCGTATCACACGGCCTTAGATGCTGCGCGTGAAGCCAAGCGTGGCGATGCAAAAATCGGCACCACCGGTAAAGGTATAGGCCCGGCGTATGAGGACAAAGTAGCTCGTCGCGCAATTCGTGTGGCTGATTTGTTGAATGAAAAACGCTTGGAAGAAAAGCTGCGTGAAAATCTTGATTATCACAACTACGT
>CAINAY010000113.1 GCA_903846425.1 uncultured Noviherbaspirillum sp. | reverse complement strand
TAGAAACCATAGGAAAAATTCTCGCTGGAGGTGAATCAATCTGCGCTGAAGCTGGCATACCGGTCGCCGGTGGTCATACTATCGATTCAGTCGAACCTATCTATGGATTAGTTGTGATGGGACTGGTTCATCCCGATCGCATCAAACGTAACTCGCATGCTAAAGCAGGTGACAAACTCATCCTAGGTAAACCACTAGGTGTAGGCATACTTTCAGCCGCATTAAAAAAAGGCGCGCTAGATGCGCAGGGCTACGCAGCGATGATCGCTAGCACCACTCAACTCAACACACCCGGTAAAGATTTATCGGCGGTGGAAGGTGTGCACGCCATTACGGATGTGACAGGGTTTGGTTTACTCGGTCATGCGCGCGAAATGGCTTTGGGTGCGAATTTATCTGCACGTATCAATGTATCGGCCGTACCTTATTTGCCTAATGTTGAAAAACTAGCCGCTGAAGGTTTTATTACCGGCGCCTCAGGTCGTAACTGGGCGGGCTATAGTAAAGACATACAACTCTCCAGCACTATCAGCGATGTCACCCAAGCGTTGTTATGTGATCCGCAAACCTCCGGTGGATTATTAGTTGCGTGCTCCGACGATGCGGTAGAAAAAGTAATGGAAACTTTTCATCGTCACGGTTTCGCGCACGCTGCTGTGATCGGCGACTTGCAGCAAGGATCAGCAGGAGTGCGGGTTATCTAAAGGCTTAAGCCACTTTGGATCGCTGTTGGCTGCAGATGGAGTGCGCTCTGCAATCATTCAAAGGGATTGTTACACTGCAGGCTAACAACTTCTTTCCAACATGCTCCCCACTAGCGCTACTCCTCTTTCTCTCGCTTGTCATCAACTGACTAAGTCATACGGCGAACGCGCCGTACTGTCTAACGTCGAGTTAAGTCTTAAGCCGGGCGAGTATGTAGCCATTATGGGCGAATCCGGTGTCGGTAAATCAACGCTACTGAATGTTATTGCAGGATTAGATAGCTTTGATTCAGGTAGTTTACTGATCGATGGCATCGCACTCAATACACTGGATGATGAACAATCAACCTTACTGCGACGTCAAAAATTAGGATTTATTTTTCAAGCATTTCATTTGCTGCCGCATTTAAACCTTGTACAAAATGTTGCGCTTCCCTTAGTTCTGAATAAACTTGCTTTAGACCGCGCCAACCACATGTTGGACTGCGTAGGGCTCGCTTCTCGCATGAATGATTTTCCGCGTCAATTATCCGGCGGTGAAATGCAACGCGTTGCGATTGCTCGCGCACTGGTGCATCAACCACGATTACTGCTTGCGGATGAGCCCACAGGTAATCTGGATCCCGAGACCGCGGCTGACATATTATCGCTACTTAAAAATGAAATTCGCGCCAGTGGTGCCTCGGCGATTATAGTGACGCATTCACCTGCCGCTGCAGCCAGCGCTGATCGTGTTTTGCAATTGACGCGCAATGGCTTGACTGAAATTCGTATCAATCCTCCATCCATTTCATGAGTGTTCATCCCACCACGCTCAACCGCATCACCAGCTGGTTGCTCGTTGGTGAATGGCGCGCACATCCAGTACGCGCATTGATTGCGCTGATTGCGATCATGTTAGGTGTAGCACTGGGATTCGGCATTCACTTGGTTAACGAAGCAGCGTTCAGTGAATTTTCTGCTGCTACACGTAGCTTGTCAGGTAGCGCTGATCTTCAGGTACGCGGTAGAAATCCTCAGTTTGATGAAACCATCTATGAACAGTTAGTGGCATTACCTGAAGTCGATGTCGCAGCACCAACGTTAGAGTTTGATCTATCGATTCCTGGTCAACGTAGTTCAC
>CAINAY010000112.1 GCA_903846425.1 uncultured Noviherbaspirillum sp. | reverse complement strand
TTCTTTAAAGAGGTGTCACCAACGTCGTAGGTTTCAGTCGGATGGTGGGCGCCCTTCGAATATAACTCCTCAGCGGTAGGCGCGCGCTGCGCGATCGATGCCGTAGCGCCTAACCCGTAGCCCGGGGTGAAGCTCCACAAGGCGCCGGTTGAGAATGAACCCAGACTGTAAGAGCGGTTGACGCTGCTATCAGGTTTGCGAGAAACCGATTCCAAGCGGCCGCCAATATTGATGCGGGTTGCGCCAAAATCGCGCTCTTCCAAAAAGAAGCCTGCAAAGGCGGTGGAATTTGTACGCGGAACGGTCGGATCCGCACCTTCAAGATTTGCGGCTTTGGTGGTGGCTTGCTCGGTTTGAACGCCTAGTTTGCCGCGCCAGCCAGCAACCGGTAAGTGACTCAATTCCCAACGCGTTTCAGTTGATTTATTGGTGAAGCGAACATGAGGATCCGTGCCATTTTCTAGCTCGGTGTGCTTGTAGTCTGTATTGCCAAATCGTATGCGCAGGGAATCAAAACCATCGAAGGGCGATTTAATCAGGCTGTCGGCATCGATACGTGTTCGTTTGAGATCAATATTTGATCTTTCATCCGCACCATGAATTCCGTAAACCTTATCAAGCGTAGCGACGGATAAGCCGACATAACCCCAGTCCTTGATGAGTGAGCCACCAAAGCCGAGGCTGCGTTCGCGATTACCAGAAAAACTTAATCGGCCAGTATCACCATCGCCGAACACGCTGCTGTTAACTGGAATACGGTAATCACCCGAATGCAGCATGTTGCCATCGGCATGTAAACCGATACTGCCGGCGGAGCCATCAGCAGAGAAACTCCCTGCGACGCCGCGATCAACAGCGCTATAGCGCACTTCTGTTTCGCCCGTAGGCTTTGGTTCCAGTGTTTTCGCAATACGATCGTTAACAATATTTACCAAGCCGCCAATGGCGCCTGAACCATAGAGTAATGCGGCTGGCCCGCGTAGGATTTCAATTTGTCGCGCTGTTGAGCCGGAACTGGCTACGGCATGATCACTCGAGATGGACGAAAGATCGCCACTACCCATACCATTCTCCAGCATCTTAATGCGCGGACCATCGAGGCCACGAATGATAGGGCGTGAAGCTGCAGAGCTGAAACCAGATGTTGTGACACCCAATTCATTGCTTAGCGTTTGTCCAATAGAGTCCGCTAATTTGTCGCGAAGCTCATCGCCTGAAATGACTTTTGCCGGCGCAAGAATCATGGCATTTTCACTGCGACCAAACGGATCTGCAGTCACAATCACAGAATCAAGTTTTTTTATGGTGTCTTCAGCGTGAGCTGTAAGAGTTGCGCCCGCAAACGCGCAAATAATGGCTTGCGCCATGTATGACTGACGTAAATTCATGTAATTCTCCACTGATCAAATAAACACTCGCGGCATATCACCACAAGGTAAAAATTTTATTTAAATTGAATGATGCTCAGTGGTGAGCGGGAGGTGCTCGAGAAGAGAAGAGTGCGACGAAAGCTTGTTGAAAACCAAAGCGCATCAGGTTGACCAAGATAAAACTTGGCGGCGCTATGGAGGTGATCTGGAAAAAAGGGGCGGTTAAGCTGGCGCCTAGTGTTCCTGCATCAAGTAATGCGCAAGAGTGTCCCGCTTGTTGATGATCAAAACAGCCGCTGTAAGATTTCAGGCTGTTATTGCTTGAGATGGCCTCGGTTTGTATCCCCGAGTGGCTAATTGCGTGGGTGTAACCTAACCATTGCGCAAATAATAAGCAAAGCACAAGCCACAGCGCTACGCTTTTGTAGCTGCCTGACGACTTTGGGCTGAGGTATGGATTCACGCTGGTTTTATTTTTGATGACTTTTAAAATGAAACCTAACTATATCATTCCGCATTTTAGTGCAATTTTTCTAGTCGCCGTAGAGCTTTTGCTTGAGTTCCCGCCGCTGCTGGGCCTCAAGAGACAGCGTTGCTGTTGGGCGTGCAAGTAAGCGCGGAATGCCGATGGCTTCACCGGTTTCTTCGCACCAACCGTAGTCACCGGCATCTATCGACTGTATCGACTGCTGTACTTTTTTCAGAAGTTTGCGCTCTCTGTCGCGAGTCCGTAACTCGAGCGCATGTTCTTCTTCAATAGTGGCGCGATCGGCGGGATCGGGCACGAGTACAGTTTCACGCAGATGTTCAGTGGTTTCGCCGGCGTTTCTGAGAAGGTCTTTTTCTAGCTGCTGCAGACGGGCTTTGAAAAAAGCCAATTGCGCCGCGTTCATGTAATCCTTCTCGCCCATCTTGAGAAGCTGTTCCTCAGAGATAGGGGTGCCGTCACTGACGGCGGGCTTCAAAGTTTTTGTAGTGGTTGCCACGTAGCTTGCTTTCGTAACTGCTGATCTGTCAATTGTACCCAGCATGCCTGCGATTGCTTTTGCTGATGCGCAGGGCAGACTAGTTGTCTGCTCGGACTGTCTCACTATCCCCGGCAGGGGCACCCGAAGCAAATCGGGCGCTATTGTAATCGCATTGTCCGCTGTACAGACAAGCTTTTCATATTTTTAATTCAATTGGCAAGTACGGCCGCGTAAAACCTAGCTAAAACGGGCAGTTTTGCCCCGTTTTTTGTAAATACTATGGCATTTATACCAGACATTGCTCGAGTCCCTCGGTGAAAATGGGGCGCGGTAATGACTGACCGATGAAAACAATTTTGCTGCCCCGGACTTCATCCGACCCCCAAGGCGCGCCCAGATCGCTACCCATGGTTTGATGCACTCCCTGGAAAATTACCTTTCGTGAGGCTCCTTCCATCCACAGTATGCCTTTGTAGCGCAGCATTCGAGGGCCGTACATCTGTATCAGTTGACCGATAAAATCTTCTAGACGCGCCGGATCAAAGGCGCGGTTGCTGCGAAAAACAAAGGCGGCGATGTCATCGGTATGCCCCCCTTCTTGGTGAGCTGCATGATCGTGCCCATGTTCGTGATGATGATGTTCATGGTCGTGGTCACAATGATCATCGCAGTGATGTGCATCTTCTGCCTTTAGAAAATCTGGATCAATATCTAATTTGTCGTTCAGATTAAATCCGCGAATATCTAAAATCTCTGCAATCGGAGCATTACCGAAATTGGCGCGCCCTACAGGTGCGCGCGGATTAATTCGTCGTAGTCTGGTTTCAAGCAGGGTGAGTTGATCCTTGCTCACTAAATCCGATTTGGATAAGAACAGTCGATCAGCGAAACCCACTTGACGTTGAGCCTCCTCAAATTTATCGAGTTGCTGCATCGCGTTGCTAGCATCGACGATGGTAATTACGCCATCCAACAAATAGCTAGTGGCGATTTCTTCATCCATGAAAAATGTTTGAGCAACCGGGCCGGGGTTGGCAAGACCTGTGGTTTCGATCACCACACGATCAAACTTTAGTTCGCCGCTGCGCTGCTTTTGTGCGAGTTGCCCAAGTGCGGCAATTAGATCGCCGCGCACTGTGCAGCAAATGCAACCGTTATTCATTTCAACGATTTGTTCGCGCGTGTCTTGTACCAAAATTTCATTATCGATATTTTCTTCGCCGAATTCGTTTTCGATGACAGCGATACGCTGCCCGTGGTCTTCATGTAACAGACGGTTTAGTAGCGTGGTTTTGCCGGCACCTAAAAAACCGGTCAGTATCGTAGCGGGAATAAGAGCCATGAATTAATCTTGCTTTGCTGGTGAGTCTGGTTGAAATAGATTGGCCGTACCTGCCGCTGTCTGTCGTGGTTCGTCGTAGCTCGTCGCAGCTCGTATTTAATCGCGTGAGGTTTGCTTTTTCGCGCGTGGATGTGCGGCATCATACACTTGTGCTAAGCGTTGAAAATCTAACGATGTATACACCTGAGTCGATGCGATCGATGAATGGCCTAGCATCTCTTGTACAGCACGCAAATCTCCCGATGATTGCAGCACATGCGACGCAAATGAATGCCTCAGCATATGTGGGTGCACATCAGCTGGGATGCCCAAGGCTTGCGCGTGCGCTTTGATGCGTATTTGAACTGCGCGAGCGCTTATCCGCTGTCCGCGCGCAGTGATAAATAACGCATGTGGATCACTGCTTGGTTTTTCGCTGGTGACCGAAGCTCTGTGTATTAGCCACTCTCGTATTGAGAGTAATGCGGCGCCACCCACGGGTACGGTGCGGCGCTTATTGCCTTTGCCGGTGACGGTGACTTCGCATCCATCGAGATCTAACCAACCGAGTGATGAATGATCGCGCGTGTCCGAGTACTGAACATCGAGCCCAACCAATTCAGAAACGCGTAGCCCGCTTGAGTACAGCAATTCAAACATGGCGTGATTGCAAAGTTGTTGAGTTATATCGGCGTCCGAAGCTTCAGATCCATCGGCCTTCGCGTAGCTACCGCTGACTAATCTCACTGCGTCATCGACACCCAATGCTTTGGGTAACGCTCGTGCGCGCTTGGGTGCTTTAACGCCATCGGCGGGATTTACGGTGAGTTGATGGTGTATCGCCATCCAACTAAAAAAGCCTCGCCACGCAGACAACTTGCGTGCAATCGAACTGGGAGACAAACCGCGCGAGTGCAATTGTGCAGCAAAGCGTCGCACATCAAACGCCGTAATTTTAGATAGGGATGGAATTTTCTTTTCGGCACACAGCGCGCCTAATTGTGCGAGGTCGCGCTGATAACTATCTAAGGTGTGCTCAGATAACTTGCGTTGCGTTTGCAAGTGTTGCAGATAGCTAGCGATATGCTGCTGGTCTGCAGCGTTGAAAGAGGGATTCGATTTACTGTCCATGCACTGTGGCGCTGGCGATCTCGCCGATCTGCCGCAGAAAATGAGTATCCATGTCGGCAGTGAAGCGCGCCGGATCGGGTGAGCCCAGCACTAATAAACCAAAGCATTCAGTTGTGCCTGGTGCGCGAAGTGGAATCAAGGCTACCGATTGAATGGTCGCCGAATCGCTCAGCCATTCCACGCCGGGTTTTTTGGCAGAGGGACCGCAATACGGATTGACTTGCTGAGCGGCGAGTGTTTTTGCTGCTTCTAAATCAGAGGCTTCGTGCCATTTTGCGTCTAATTTTATGGAGGCATCCCACACTCGCAAACTGGCCGCTGGAACTTTGAAGCAGTCGCGTAAGGTGTCCAGCGCCGATTCTGCGGGTTGATCTGAGCGTACGGCCAGAAGTTTCAGCGTCCATTCATGGATTTTCACCATGATGCCGTCATTATCTTTGGCGTAACGCGACTGATTGACCAGTTGTAATTCCAAGTTACGGATTTTTTCGCGTAGCACTTCGACTTGGCGCTCTTGCAGTGAGACAGTGCGACCACCGAGTGCGGTGGTCAGCTTAAAGCCCGCAATTAGATCAGGATGGTCTTCAAAAAAATTGGGATGATCTTCCAGATAGAGTGCAACGGCGTGGGCGTCTGGGGTAGCGGTCATGATGGCAGTCGGTGATCTTGAGTGAAATTCAGGAATTCCTGAATTGTATCTGGGTCTGAAACCGATGGCTTGAATAAAAAAAGGGCACCCTTAGGTGCCCACAAAACTACAGAGGAGATTAGATCGCAGAAAAAAACCTGCAGACTCACAAACAGGCGATTCAAGACGTGATCAAGCGATCGCTCTATCCTGAATCAACCTGCCTTTAACAACATCAAAAAATATGGCGAATACCTAAGTTAAGTGCTTTGTCGCCATAACCTGGCTCGGAGTTATTGCCAACGGTGAGCAAGCTATTGGTTCCATTGTTAATACGTCCCCACGCTGCATACAGATTGGTGCGCTTAGACACGGTGTAGGTATAGCCCAAAGCTACTTGGTTTGCATTACCTGTCATGGCGTCGTCCCCATCTTTGTAGATGTAAGAGGCTATGAAAGTATGTTTGTTGAATGGCACCTGAGCACCGATCAGATAATCTTGGCTCTTGCGACGAATAGGGGCGTATACCGCTTCATCGTTGTTAGTGACTGCGGCAAAAAGCTTAGCGACTTTCACGTCCCAGTTGGCGGCCAGTATCCAGTTGCTTACTTCTTTTGTCTTTGCTTGTGCGGTGATAGTGGTGGTATCGGTATTTTTTCTCAGATAGCCTAAACGGACATTCACTGGAGCGCCGCTGTAGTTGATGAAGGCGCCTAATTGACGGCTTCTGACGTCGCTATCAGCTTGTTCGCCAAAACCATACGCCGCTTCAGCACTAAAGCCTGAAAACACGGGTGAGGTGTATTTCACGGCATTGTCCATACGGATGTTTGAAGCCGGCATCAGCATATTTTGTGCTGCACCGGCCATACCTGCTGCGAAGGGGTCACCGACCAACATGGTCAAGAAGTAAGGCGTGTACTGGCGGCCCATCGTGACCGTA
>CAINAY010000111.1 GCA_903846425.1 uncultured Noviherbaspirillum sp. | reverse complement strand
TTCCAGGCGATTTCATCATCCGATAACGTGCGAGTGACTTTGGCGGGTGTTCCCATCACCATGCTACGGGGTGGAACCACCATGCCGGCTTTGACAAAGGACATCGCCGCCACAATCGATGCTTCACCAATCACGGCATTATCCATAACGACGGCATTCATTCCAACCAAGGCGTTGCGCCCTATGCGCGCACCATGAATAACTGCTCCATGACCAATGTGGCCGTCAACCTCAATCACCGTGTCACTACCAGGAAAACCATGAACGACGCAGGTATCTTGCAGGTTCGCGCCCTCTTCCATAATTAATCGACCAAAATCTCCGCGCAGACATGCCAACGGGCCCACGTAACACCGTGGGCCTATGATGACATCACCAATCAAAACGGCGGTGGGATGCACAAATGCCGTTGGATCAATGACCGGCACCACACCTTCAATCGAATACACCTTAGCCAAACCAGCCTCCAATCAGCGGCGTGGCTGAATGACGATTTTGCCGGTCACTTTACGTGACGCCATATCGATCAATGCCTGTGCTGTTTCTTCTAATGAGTAGGTGGCTGAAACGTGTGGACGAATTTTTCCCGCTGCTTGCCATTCAAGTAGCTTGTGCATAGCAGCCATGTGATGCTCAGGTTCGCGGCGCGCGTAATCACCCCAGAACACACCGACTACTGAAGCGCCTTTCAGCAACGGCAGATTCAGCGGCAGTTTCGGGATTTCGCCATTCGCAAAACCAATCACTAAATAACGACCGCGCCAAGCAATTGAACGAAACGCAGGTTCAGTGTAACCACCACCGACCGGGTCATAAATCACATCCGGTCCTTTGCCGTTGGTCGCTTTCTTAATCGCCTCACGCAAATCTTCGTTGGTGTAATTAATTAATACATCAGCGCCATGAAGTTTGCAGATCGCTAGCTTCTCATCGGTGGATGCCGCTGCAATAACTTTTGCACCTAAGGCTTTACCAATTTCAATCGCAGCAATACCCACGCCACCGGCGGCTCCCAATACCAGCATGGTTTCACCCGCTTTTAATTCTGCTCTATCCGCCACTGCGTGATATGACGTGCCATAAGTCAAGGTCAATGCAGCGGCGGCTTCAAAGTCCATCTGATCTGTCATGGGAAAGACAGCTGATTCAGCGACTGCAATTTGCTGCGCAAACGCGCCTTGCGGCACGAAAGCAAATACGCGATCACCACGCTTAAATTTTGTAACGCCGTCGCCTATAGCGCGCACCACTCCGGCAAGCTCATTCCCAGGTGTGAAAGGTAATTCGGGTTTGAACTGGTACTTGTTTTGAATAATCAGTACGTCCGGAAAATTAACGCCAGCCGCAAAAATATCAATCATGACTTCGCCGGCCTTGGGAACCACATCGGGCAGTTCTTCAATTAGTAGTGTTTCGGGTAGACCCCAGGCTTTGCAGACGACCGCTTTCATGATGTTCCTCGTGTGTTTTTGTTGTAATTAATGGTTGGGGTAGTACTAATAACTCATTCTTAGTGAAACTTAGGCGCTCGCTTTTCAATAAAAGCACGCACGCCTTCACGACCATCATCGCTATCACCGGATGCATACATAGATTCGCGCTCAGCTGAGAGATGCTGCGCCAATGAATTTTGCTGTGCATGATTAATGAGTGATTTGATGCGTGCCTGAGCGTGTGCTGGCCCGTCCGCTAATTTACGAGCTAATTGCCTCGCTGTCTCAGCTAATTCAGCATCAGGATGAACCGCATCAAACAAACCCAGTTGCAAACACTCGTGGGATGACACCGGTCGATTGGTCAAAAAAATATCCATCGCTCGCGATGCGCCTGCGCGTCGCGTCACAAACCATGAGCCACCGACATCAGGGGTTAGGCCTAACGCTGAATAACCACCGCGCAATTTAACGGACTCGGCCGCCAACACCAGATCGCCACACAATGCCAGCCCAATACCACCACCGCCTACCGCACCGTTAATGGCGCACACCACAGGGAATTTGAACAATGACAAAAGATGCATCGCAGCGTGCACCGGTTCGAGCAAGGCACGCAAGGTATCAGTCAAAGGACGCGACGCATCAGCCATGCTATGCACATCCCCACCCACGCAAAATTGTTTGCCATGCGCGGTAATGAGTAAGGCGCGAACACTACTGTCCTCGGCAATCTGTTCAATCGAGGCGGCAAAGGCAGTCGCCATCGCCATATCTAAGGCATTGCCACGTGTAGGGTTGTTAAAGGTAAGAACTGCCAACCCTCGGTCAATCTCCAAGGTCACAGGTGCTGACATGACTCGTACTCCGAAATGAAATAGTGGACCCTGAATCGTTCTCAGGTCATGAATGGCGGAAAAGACCTCATTCTAACAAAGCGGAAAACTGACCTTGATCTCCAGCCCTGATGGCTGGCCCCGGTCCATAGCCAAACTACCCCGGTTAGCCAGAACGCGCTCTTTGATTCCGATCAGCCCCAGCCCCTGTCCGGTTGAGTTCGACGACCCCGGCCGCGGCAGCCCCTTACCGTTATCGGCAATGCGTAATAGCAGCAACTGCTCCGCCTTATCAACCCACACATCAATCACTACCTGACTGGCTTGCGCATGTCGCAGCACGTTGGTCAACGCCTCTTGAATGATTCGATAGGCTGCCACCGACAGGCGTTGTGGCAACTCGGCTCCCTTTAAATCAACTTGTAATTGATAGCTAAGCTCAGTATCGCCGCGCGCTTGACGTTGCCGAATTAATTCACGCAAGGCCTGCTCAAGCGCAATATGATGTTCTTCATCGCCCTGCAAACCATACGGTCTAAGCTGCACTAACAGACTTTTTAGTTGCGACAAAATGCTACTGCTGTTGTCATACATCGCACGCGCGCAATCTTGCAACGCGGATTGACCATTCGATTGTTTTACGAGATAGGACGCGTCCACTTGTATCGCGGTGAGTAATTGACCAAATTCATCATGCAAATCATGCGCTAACTGGCGTCGCTCATCTTCTTGCACATCTTGTAGTCTATGCAGTAAATCGCGCTGCTTAGCCAACTGTTCAGTTAATGCAGCCGATAAATGATTGAGTGCCTGCCCAATTTGATTGAGCTCGCGGGTTGCGCAAGCAGGAATAGGATGACCATAGTCGCCACCTTCAATACGCGCAATACCATTCAGAATGTCATTCAGCGGTGAAAGCGCATGACGTACGCTGAAAGCTAATGCCATTACCAATACCAATACCATCAGACTAAATAGGGTCACTTGCAGCCAGGCACTGTTAATTGCCTCAGAAATTTCAGGTTGTGGATTCGGCTCAAGCATCACAGTGACGAGCTCACCATTGGGTCGTTGTACGGGTAAGCTATAGGCCGATAAACCTGCATCACCTGCCATAAAACGATTCAACCAAGGTAGTGACGTTGGCGGAAGTGGAACAGCGATCTGGGTCAGACGTTGGCCTTGGTTATCTAACAGCGCCACATGGAAATGCCGCAGTGTTTCACTACGATTGAGTTGATCGATTCGTAATGCATGCTGCTCAAGCGTTGAGCCATCTTGTAATGCTGAGAGCACGGTCATCAATTGACCAACACGCTGACTACCTTGAATTTCATCTGCAATGTCCTGTCGCGCAGAAAAAAGTGTCAACACAAAGGCAAGGATAAGCATCAGCAAACCTACCAAGCCTAGTCTTAGCAAAAGTCGTGTGACTAATTGCATGATCGCTCCAAAATCAATAATAACGTTGTGCCCAGAAGATATATTTCTAAGCGTTAAATAAAAAGATTATACGTGTGAGCGATGTCATCTCGCGCTGATACGCACTACAATGATCTGGCAGCCAATGCATGCTGCAGAAGGTGTGAAATGCCAGTCACTCATGAAGCACTGCCCTATCTGCGCGAGATTTTAATTTTTCTAGCGCTAGCGGGCGTACTCATTCCACTTTTGCAGCGCTATCGCGTAAATAAAATGCTGGGCTTTCTTGCCACCGGCGTATTGCTCGGGCCGTTTGGTTTGTGGTTATGGGTGGGTCACTTACCTTGGCTACAAAACTTCACCTTCGTACGCGTTGAAGGTGTGGTCGAGCTAGGCCACTTAGGTGTGTTATTTCTGATGTTCAGCATAGGGCTTGAACTATCTGCAGAACGACTATGGGGATTGAGGCACTGGGTTTTTGGTGCAGGCACGGCGCAGGTTTTGTTATCTGCTTCTTTGCTAGGTGCGGTAGCGGTACTGCTTGATCAACCACCGGAGGTGGCGATACTCCTAGGCTTGTTATTTTCACTCTCTTCCACTGCCGTCGTCATTCAATGGATGACTGATCATCATCTGCTGAGTCAACCTCATGGCATGGCGAGTTTTTCTATCTTGATGTTTCAAGATCTTGCTGTTGTTCCCATACTCATCATGACGGGATTGCTAGCCCATGGCGCCGCACACAATTGGCTGGGCTTAATGTCAATGGTGCTATTCAAATCCGTGGCGGCGATTTTACTAATTTATCTTGTGGGTCGTCGACTGTTTCGTCCTTGCTTTAAAGCATTGGCGCGTGAACATCAACCCTCGACCTTTGTTGCGCTAGTGTTGTTATCGACATTAGGTGTGGCGGGTCTGACTGAGTGGGCGGGGTTGTCTATGGCATTAGGCGCATTTCTGGCGGGGCTGGTACTCGCTGAAACTGAGTTTCGGCATGAAATTGAAGTCACCATAGAGCCCTTCAAAAGTTTGCTACTCGGTTTATTTTTCATGGCTGTCGGTATGCAAACCGATATGCGATTAATGATCGACTCTCCTTGGATGATTCCTTTATTAGTCGTTGGACTCTTTGTCATTAAAGCCCTGATACTCACACCCATTCTGAAGCTGGGCGGCCTGAGCTGGGGACATGCAATAGAAAGCAGTCTGATGATGAGCCAAGGGGGGAGAATTTGCTTTTGTGGTGGCTGCCGATGCAAC
>CAINAY010000110.1 GCA_903846425.1 uncultured Noviherbaspirillum sp. | reverse complement strand
TGCACTATCAAACGGTGCGCGCACTGGATTAACGGGTTTTGTAGCAGGTTTATCACGCAAGACCATCACAAAGAATGTGACCATCAATAATTTACTACCCGGTGCTTTTGACACAGAAACCATGCGTTCTCGTTCGGCGTCTATGGCGCAAGCCAGTGGAAAAACATTCGAAGAAATCCAAGCATCCCGCTTACAACCCATTCCAGCAGGTCGATTTGGAAACCCAGATGAATTTGGAGATGCTTGCGCATATCTGTGCAGCAAACAAGCTGGGTACATCACAGGCATGAATTTTCTAATAGATGGTGGCGCTTATCCTGGCACGTTTTGATATGCGAAGGCATCTGAATAGCAAAACATCTGCCACGCTAATCCTGGTTCAATTACTTAATGGAGCTTAGCCCATGAAAATTATTCGTTCTCTAGTTTTTTGCTGGATGTTGCTCCCCTCATTGGTAACGGCTGAATCCATCAAGTTGGGCCAAGTGTCGTTATCCTTTTACGCAGTCACAGGAGGCATAGTCCAGCATGTGTTGGAAAAAGAGGGATACACAGTCGAGGTGATTGAAGGATCGCATGCCGATATTTATCCGAAGGTTGGCTCAGGCGAGGTAGACATACTCGCTGCATCATGGCTTCCCAACGCGCATGCGGTTTTATACCGAAAAGTGGAAGCAAGCACATTTAAATTAGCCAAGCTATATGACGATGCGCGTCTGTATTGGGCTGTTCCTGCGTATGTTCCGGCTGAAGAGGTTTCCTCAATTGAAGATCTATTGAAACCTGCGGTCAGATCGCGCATGCCGGCGACTATCGTCTCACTGCCCGAATCAACTGGTTTGACTATCTTAGGACTTGAGGTACTCAAGAGTTATGGTCTAGAAGCCGCAGGCTATCAATTGCAAGCCGCACCCCCGAGCAATTGGATCGGTACATTTAAAACCGCCTATGAAACTGGGAACTGGGTGGTATTTCCATTGTGGCAGCCGCAATGGATAAATTCCGTCTATAAATTGCGCGTACTGGAAGATCCCAAGCGTATTTTTGGCGTTGACAGTGCGTATTTGATAGCCAATCAGAAGCTCAAGTCGAAATTGTCACCTCGAACGCTGAGCTATCTGAGCAATATCCGCTTGTCGATTGCAGCGATTACAGAAATGGATAAATCCATGAATGTGGAAAAAATATCAGCGCGTCAGGCCGCTGAACGCTGGATCGCCGCACATCCGGAGCAGGTCGACAGTTGGCGACCGAAGTAACGCCAAAGTAAAGTTATAACTATTTTTTTAAAACGTGATCGATCTAAATTGCAGGAACGAGAATGAGTTCGATACTACTACCAACGTATTTAGGCACGCCGAAATTTGATGAGTTTATAGAAAAGTTTTATGAAAATATAATGCTAAGTGACTTAGTAAAACATTTTTTTCTGCTAGCCAAAAAGCCTGCAGTAGTTCGGGACTTAAATCGTTATTGGCCTTATTTGTTACCGAAAACACTTCTCGAGTATAGGAAGCCTGCAGTAGCCAGTTCCGATTACGACATTCGCTTACCAGAAAGTCAGTTTTC
>CAINAY010000109.1 GCA_903846425.1 uncultured Noviherbaspirillum sp. | reverse complement strand
GCAATCTATTGACCATCAGGCACCCGCCAACATACTCATCACGGCCATACGCACTGCTATCCCAAAGGTCACCTGCGGCAAGATCACCGCTTGCGCACCATCGGCAACCGCTGAATCAATTTCTACACCGCGATTCATGGGTCCGGGATGCATAACAATCGCATCAGGCTTGGCTAGTGCGAGTCGTTCGGGCGTGAGGCCGTAACTTTTAAAATATTCTTGCGCTGAAGGTAGCAAAGCACCTGTCATGCGTTCATTTTGAAGACGCAGCATGATGATCACATCCACGTCTTTCAAACCTTCGTTCATATCCGTAAATACTCGCACACCCATCTGCTCTAAACCACCCGGCAGTAAGGTTCTGGGGCCAATCGCGCGCACTTCAGGTACACCTAAGGTTGTTAGTCCATGAATATCAGAACGAGCCACGCGGCTATGCAAAATATCGCCCACGATAGCGACGGTGAGATTCGAAAAATTCTTTTTGTAATGCCGTATGGTGTACATATCCAACAAGCCCTGCGTTGGATGTGCATGACGGCCATCTCCTGCATTGATCACATGCACATGCTGCTGATTAGTATCAATCAAGTGCTTAGCAATCAAATACGGCGCGCCGGATTGCGCATGGCGCACCACAAACATATCGGCATGCATCGCTGCCAAATTATCGATGGTGTCTAGCAGCGACTCACCTTTACTTGCAGACGATGCTGAGATATTTAAATTAATTACATCCGCCGAGAGGCGCTTGGAAGCAATCTCAAACGTGGTTCGCGTGCGCGTAGAATTTTCAAAGAAAAGATTGAACACGCTCTTGCCTCGCATGAGCGGTACTTTTTTTACTTCACGATCACTTACACCTACAAACGAAGCGGCCGTATCCAAAATTCGCGTAAGGATGGCCTTGGGCAGGCCGTCGAGTGTAATTAAATGCTGTAGTTCGCCGTGCTTATTGAGTTGAGGATTATGCATGGTCTATGGTCAGAGATAAGCGGCCATCATCGGCCTTTTGCAGCACGAGCATCTGTTCACTGGGAAGCACCAGAGTCTTCGCAACAAAATCTGCAGAAATGGGTAACTCGCGGCCACCGCGATCAACTAAAGCGGCTAGCATGATTTTCGCGGGACGGCCATAATCAAACAGTGTATTGATCGCCGCACGCGTTGTGCGTCCGGTATACAAAACATCATCGACCAATAAAATATTGGCACCTTCGATCTCAAAGGGAATTTGACTAGGCCTGACTTCTTCTTTCAGTCCACGCTTTGCGTAGTCATCGCGATAAAACGATACATCTATAAAACCGGTCTCAGCGACATTGAGTGTCTTAGCGAGTCGTTCAGCCAGCCAGGCACCGCCAGAATAAATTCCTACGATGGCGAGTTTGGGCACGCCCACCAATGCAGATTTCAACTCAGTCTCGAGTTGGCTGTAGAGGACTTCGGCTTGAAGTTCAGTGGAATTCATGAGTATCGAAAAATTGTTGAAGTATCAGCGCGGCTGCCTGACTATCGACGTGCTCGCCACGTGATGCAGACAGTACTGCTGAGGTATATCGCTCGTCTATCAGCACCGTTGCCACTCCATAGCGGCCGGTAATCTGGTTAGCAAAACGTCGGCAACGCAGCGTCATTTCATGTTCAGCCCCATCCGGATGCAAAGGAAGACCCACAACAATACTGCTGGGCTGCCATTCATTGATCAATGTACCGATCGCCGCGAACTTTGCCGCATTGGTTGCTGCATCGATGATGGTTAGCGGCTGCGCTTGCTTGATGAGCAGATTACCCACCGCAACACCAATACGCTTGAGTCCAAAATCGAACGACATCACCGTGCTCATGTGCGCGGCGCATCAAGCATGCCCAGCTTCTCCGGTGAGCAGAGTCGGATCAATCCCCAACAAGTTCATGGCCGCTACGAAGCGTTCTGCACTGGGCGTATCAAACAATATAGCGGGATCGGCGCGCACCGTAAGCCAACCATTACGCAAAATTTCTTCTTCCAGCTGACCAGCACCCCACCCTGCACAACCGAGGGTCACCACTAAGCGTCGCGGACCGTTGCCTTGAGCAGCTGCTTCCAGTACATCACGCGAGGTAGTGAGCGACACATCATCTGATACCGTCAATGATGAGTTGTACTCTGCTGAAGGTGCATGCAAAACAAAACCACGTTCTACTTGCACCGGGCCGCCAAACAGAACCGGTACCTGCGGCTTTATCAAATCGTTAGGAATGATTTCAAGTGATAGATCTAGGCGCTCGAATAAGACATCCATCGTCATATCAGTCGGGCGATTGATGATCATGCCCAGAGCACCGTTCTCATTGTGCTCGCAAATGTAAACTACCGTGCCACCAAAAACCGGATCCAGCATCGATGGCATGGCGATCAAAAAATGATCTGCCAGCTGCAAAGACTGAATTTCAGATGGCTTTTCAGACGCTGAATCGATGTTTGAAGAAGAAAAATCACTGACATCCGCGGTAGCCGCGGAAAAAGATGGGGAACGCTGCTTGCCTTGCTTGGCCATGAGCCGAATTTTATCAGCTTTACCCGAGCTTTCGCTCATGCTGGTAGATCAACTTTGCCGACCAACGCTACACTTAGCTTTTTATCGCGCGAGATACTATTAATGAACTATGAAAAAGCGCTGGTATGGTTTCGTCGCGATCTGAGAGATTTCGACCACGCTGCACTGCACCATGCCCTCAAAGCCAGCCGTACTGTCTACTGTGCTTTCATTTTTGACAAAGATATTCTCGACCCCTTACTCGCGCACGGCCGTATCGATCGCCGCGTAGCGTTTATTCACGCCAGCCTAAAAGAGCTCGATGCTGCGCTTCGCGAACGCGGGGGCGGATTGATTGTTCGTCATGCACTAGCGGTAAGTGAAATACCTAAGCTAGCCGATGAACTCGCGGTCGATGCTGTTTTTATCAATGAAGACTACGAGCCCGGAGCGATCGAACGGGACCGTAAAGTCGCTCAGGCGTTAAAAAAATCAGGTAAACAACTGCATAGCTACAAAGACCAGGTCATTTTTGCGAAGGATGAAGTGCTTTCGCTCGCTGGTAAGTCTTTTTCAGTTTTTACTC
>CAINAY010000108.1 GCA_903846425.1 uncultured Noviherbaspirillum sp. | reverse complement strand
TCACTCACTAACTCAGTCTTTTGCCTTCAAATTACAGCTGCCCTTCTCAGAAAAAAGTTTGGGCTTATTGTAAGAAAAACTTTTCTTATCTGCCAGGTCGATATCTTCTTGGGTCAGATAGCGTCCAGTGTTGGTCATGTACTCATTGGCCATCAAAAAATTACCTGAGCTAAGTTCAATCTTGTAGTAGTACTGTTCGATAAAGCGATTATCGATTCGGTTCTGGTCTTCGTGCGCAATAATCAGCTTTTCATCCCATTTGTCTGTCACAACTTTGACTAGTTTTTTATCTTCCTCATCTTTGCGGGATATTTTTTTGCTTGATTCGTCGACGATAAAAACAAAATTACATAGATTGGGAAATTCGCGGCAAACAAATTCATTGCCACGTATTTTTTTTATGGTGCAGCGATAGACAGTTGCGTCTGCAGACGATAGCAGACCTAAACCCAGCGCACTGGCAAGGACCGAGCGGATCATAAAGCGTTTTGTTTTAGTCATCGCGTTCTCAGGTAAGTCATTACTGATGCGGGGTAGCAGAGCTAATTATAGATTAGCACGGGTGCCCAGTCTGGATGAAGCGGTCTTAATGAGTTGGTAGGCTCACTTCGAATACCGTGCCTTCTCCGGGGGTGCTGGTGAAACGGATATCACCACGATGTGCATTGATGACAGTCTTTGATAGCCATAGCCCAACGCCCATGCCCTGAGCTTTATTCGTTTTGAATAGCTCAAAAACTGAGGATTGAAGCTCATCAGGTATGCCGATGCCGTTATCTTCTACGGTTAGCAGCAGCCGATCATCATTGAGTTCGCTGCGTATGCTGATAATTTTGGGTAAATTTTCTTGAGCGTTAAGTGTATTAATCGTTCTAGGTGTATCAAGCGCATCAATTGCGTCGAAAGCATTGTTCAGTAAATTCAGTATCACCTGTTGCAGTTGAGTCGCATCGCCTTGAATAGAAAAACCGGTGGCAAGTTGGGCGTGTAGAGTTACTTGCTCCTCCTTAGCGCGAGGTGCGACTAGTGCAAGCGTATCTTTAATAATCTCGTCGAGATTCACTCGGCCTTGTTCGCGTTCAGAATTTTCAAACATTCCACGGAGTTTGGTGATGATGTCGGCAGCGCGCCGATTATCCATAATTACGGAATCTAAAAATTTACGTGCGCCACTAACATCTAATTCCGGCATATTGAGTTTGCGTTCGACCAGTTGAGCATTTAATCGTATCGCGCACAGAGGCTGATTAAGTTCATGCGCAAGGCTGGCGACCAGTGCACCCATCCCAGCTGTTTTATTTGAGAGCGTCAGTTGTCGGATGATTTCTTCGCGTTCGGTGAGTAAATTTTGTAGTTCGCTGCGATGCCTTTCCAGCATCGCCGCTTCGGCTTCGGCTGCAGCTAAGTTACGTTCATTTTTGAGATTTTTCTGTTCGCGTAAGTCGAGGAAGATACGCAGAAAGCCAATATTGACGAGCGTTATCGCAATGAATTGTCCCGCGATCATGATGTACTGATCGATGCCCGGATCATAAATGCCCTTTGACCCTAGGCCGGCCATCATCATCAAGGTCTTAAATCCGAGAGAGAGGGAAAGTGTTAGCCCACCTATCATTAATAATCGTGGACCCAGCGTAGCTAGTTGTGGGTACACGGCGTAACCCACAAGGAAATAATCGATGCAGATTAAGGTATAAAAACCAAAGAACATCATCGCGAGTGCAGCGTCGGAGGTTCCGGCTTCGTAGGCGCTGGTGAGCCACAAAAAATAACAGATGGCCGCTATGGTGTGCACAATGATGGCGGGACCTAATCGCTCAGGTAAATACATGCGCAATGCAATCGTGCGACCACCGTTCCCGATTAACATTAGGAACTGTGCGACATAGATAAACATAAATTCCCCCACCTGCTCACGCAAGGACAGCAACACTACTGCCATACCGCTAACCAGCCCTGAGATACACCAAAGGCGTACTTGCGTATTGCGTTGTTCAGATAGCGCAAACCATATCGCGCCGTGCAAGACCAAATAGGCCATGCAGATCATGAAGATGGTAGTTTGTATATGAAGTGGCATGCAGATGAGGTTGTGAGTCTGGTGCCTGGTGCGCGCAGTAGTTAGCTGCTTGAATCGGTAATTGCGGGTGGAGTCGGTTTTGTTGCAGGGACTTCGTTGTGATCATTAGCGATCAATTGTCCATGCACACTCGCGCCTGGTTCAACGGTAATGGCGTTGTGTT
>CAINAY010000107.1 GCA_903846425.1 uncultured Noviherbaspirillum sp. | reverse complement strand
CAGACGCAATTCAGGCTCGTATAGATCGCAAGTCAGCATAATTTCATCCGCTTGCGTAGCCTGCTGTAATTGCATCAAGCCTTCACGCACTGTGTCAGGACTTCCAATCACCGCAGCACCGAGAAAACTTGCGATACCGCGCTGTTCGTCCTCTGACAAGGATTCCATGAAACCCTGCTGTGGTGGCTGCAGCGGACGTCGATGGCCGGTGAGTATTCCCAAAATACGTTGAAACACGCTACTGGCAAGATAATGCGCCCGTTCATCCGTTGCCGCAGCAACCAATGGCACGCCTATCATCACGTAAGGGCTTTTCAAAGCATCTGAAGGCTTGAACTGACTTCGATACACACTGATCGCCTGCATTAAAAAACGCGGTGCAAAGTGTGAAGCAAACGCAAAGGGCAAACCACGTTCAGCCGCCAGTGCCGCAGAAAACAAACTCGATCCCAATAGCCATATAGGCACTTGCGTACCGGCACCCGGTAAAGCGATGACACGCTGCCCCCGCACCGTCGGTGCGAGTAAGGCCTGTAATTCGGCGACATCGCGCGGAAAATCGTCTTCTGTTTCGACACGATCGCGGCGCAAAGCGCGCATCGTTATTGAATCTGTTCCGGGTGCACGCCCCAAACCCAGATCGATACGCCCAGGGTACAGCTCAGCCAAGGTGCCGAAAGCCTCTGCCACCGTCAACGGTGCATGGTTGGGCAACATAATCCCACCCGACCCAACACGGATGCGTTTCGTACCACTCGCAATATGCCCCACCAAAACTGCCGTTGCCGAACTGGCCACGCCTTGAAGATTGTGGTGTTCAGCGACCCAATAGCGTGCAAAGCCGAGCTTCTCCACATGCTGCGCTGTACGCTGAGCCTGCCAAAGTGCGTCAGAAATGCTGGCGCCCTCTCTTACAGGGACCAGATCCAGCATGGATAATTTGATGGGGTGATCGATATTCATGCGCTCGATTGTAATCCTAGTCGTGAAACATCGATGATTTGCTTGTCTACTACCTAAACCAGAAAAGAAAAAGGGATCGCGGCGTATAAGCTGCGATCCCTGAAGGCAGGATTTACTTCACCACTACGAGGGGTACAACAAATTGACTTACTTGGCCTTGTCGGCGGGTGTGACCTCGGCAGGCTTGACATCAGTTGATTTCGATTTTGCTGCGGCATCTTTGCCGTGCGTGGCTTTCGCATGCGTGGTCTTGGCAGCGTCATGCGAGGCAGCTTTAGTAGGTGCGGCGGGTGTCGCATCGCTTTTAGCTGTTTCGGCAAAAGCACCTGTAGAAGCGAGGATCAGACTGGATAACAAGACTAGCTTTTTCATAATAACTCCCTTAAATGCATGAGTGGATAATTAACGCGTCTCAGAAAAAAACCGTTAGTTCGTTGACGCGAATGCATCGTAAGACGCTCATTCCACCTCGCAGATAAACGTTACATTTGGCTACCCTCAGTTACATTCAGAAATAGTTAGCTGTGGCGATCAGGCATTTTGGATAAACTCAGGCCTTGGCAACGACCTCAGTAAAAATCAGATAAGACCATGATTTGTAGACCTTTTTCTTTAAAAGCACGCTGTACTTATGCACTGATTCTTCTGCTTTACGCAGGCATCGCGCATGCTGATAGATGTGATGATTTAATTAAGATGGATGGCTTGTTTACCAAAGCACGCACTGAATGCCGGTTTACCTATTACGCTTGGCGGTTTCAGCAAGACTCGCAGCAATGCATGGAAAAAAAAGGCAAGACCGTATCCAAAGAATTATTTAGCCAAGGCCAATCAGCGTTTACCAGCAAGGCGGCCTCGCTGGGTAAAGAAGCGCTCTGCCATAAGCTCATGTCAGATTTCCCGATGACGGTTAAACGATAGCCGCGGTTAATCGTCATGTCACGCGCAAGCCGAAAATTACAAACCTTCAATTTCTACGCGCTGACCCAGCAAGGGAACACTGACAT
>CAINAY010000106.1 GCA_903846425.1 uncultured Noviherbaspirillum sp. | reverse complement strand
TTCATGAATGGTTTTCATGACGCAGCGAATGCGATTGCAACCGTCGTATCGACAGGTATATTGAAACCATCTCAGGCAGTCGCGATGGCAGCGTTTTTTAATGTTCTAGCGATTGCAGTATTCCAACTTAAAGTAGCGACTACGGTCGGCAAAGATACTATTGATCCCATGGTGGTTGATCACTATGTGGTGTTTGGCGCACTGGTTGGCGCTATTACATGGAATTTTATTACCTGGTTTTACGGTATACCCTCATCGTCATCGCATGCGCTGATTGGTGGCTTGGTGGGTGCTGCAGTTGCAAAGGCGGGGACTGGCGCACTAATTTCGGCTGGCCTGATCAAAACCGTTGTCTTTATCGTCTTATCACCGCTATTAGGATTTTTTTTCGGGTCGTTGATGATGTTGGTTGTCGCTTGGGTGTTTGTGAGAAGCACACCTCAGCGCATCGATAAATGGTTTAGACGTATGCAACTGATATCCGCTTCAATGTACAGCTTGGGACATGGTGGAAATGATGCGCAAAAAACTATGGGCATTATTTGGATGTTGTTGATTGCCTCGGGTGCCGCCGCCGCCAGTGATCCGCTACCCACGTGGGTCATCGTTAGCTGTTATCTCGCCATTGGGATGGGTACTTTGTTTGGTGGCTGGCGCATCGTTAAGACCATGGGGCAAAAAATTACCAAGCTCAAGCCAATGGGTGGTTTTTGTGCGGAGACAGGTGGAGCCATTACCTTATTTATGGCCACCTTTTTGGGAATTCCCGTGTCGACGACACACACCATCACCGGTGCGATTATGGGTGTTGGGTCGTCACGCAAAATTTCAGCAGTACGCTGGGGTATTGCTGGGAATATTGTTTGGGCCTGGATTTTCACCATACCCGCGTCTGCTTTTATGGCGGCGGTTGCCTGGTGGTTAGGTAAGCAGTTTTTATAATCGCTGCTTCATCACTACTTACCTTCCACACACTCAAGTCGAATTTGGTATCGGCTAGAGCACATCACTGGCGTGATCTGCCAGTCGCGAACGTTCACCACGTGCGAGGGTGATGTGGCCACTATGACCCCAACCTTTGAATCTATCCACAACATACGTTAGGCCGCTTGAGCCTTCTGTCAGGTAAGGCGTATCGATCTGAGCGATGTTACCAAGGCAGATGATTTTTGTGCCGGGGCCGGCACGCGTGACAAGTGTTTTCATCTGTTTAGGCGTCAGATTTTGTGCTTCGTCGATGATGAGGTACTTGTTGACAAAGGTGCGGCCACGCATAAAGTTTAGCGATTTGATCTTGATTCGTGAACGTATCAATTCTTGTGTCGCAGCGCGTCCCCATTCACCGGCATCCGAATCCGATTTATTCAACACTTCTAAGTTGTCATCAAAGGCACCCATCCATGGGGACATTTTTTCTTCTTCTGTGCCGGGTAAAAATCCAATATCTTCACCCACAGGTACGGTTACGCGTGTAACGATAATTTCGTTATACGTTT
This sequence comes from uncultured Noviherbaspirillum sp., assembly GCA_903846425.1. Classification (GTDB taxonomy): domain Bacteria; phylum Pseudomonadota; class Gammaproteobacteria; order Burkholderiales; family Burkholderiaceae_D; genus Pernthalerella; species Pernthalerella communis. The sequence goes on along the minus strand of CAINAY010000106.1, from coordinate 1,428 downwards.
TAGTTTCCAACACCTGTGCAAGACCTGCAGCAAGCGCCAACAATGTTTTTCCTGTTCCAGCCTGACCAAGCAAGGTAACGAAATCACAGTCGGGATCCATCAATAGATTGAGCGCAAAATTTTGCTCGCGATTGCGCGCGGTAATACCCCAGATATTATTTTTGTTATGACCATAATCGCGCAGCGTGCGTAGCACTGCTGTCTTGCCATTGATCTGGGTTACCTGTCCATAAAATGAAGGCTCGCCATTGCGTGGCTCCATGTAAACAAACTGATTCACCAACATGGAGGGAACTTGTGGTCCAGTAACGCGATAGAAGGTGCTGCTATATCCTTGGCGCGATTCCTGCCACGATTCCATACCTTTGCCGTGTCGATTCCAAAAGTCATCTGACAGCGGCAAAATGCCTGAATACAGAAGATCGGTATCTTCTAATACATGGTCATTGAAATATTCTTCCGCAGGTAAACCCAAAGCGCGAGCTTTGATGCGCATATTGATGTCTTTAGACACCAATACCACGGGGCGCTCAGGCTGTTGCTCTTGCAGCGCGCGAACGACTCCTAGAATTTGATTGTCGGCTTTGCCTTCGGGCAGACCTTCAGGAAGTGTCCAGCGACCTAGTCGCGTTTGAAAAAACAATCGTCCGGCCGCGTCTTTATTTCCTAACTTATTCAGTGCAATCCCTGAATCAATCGTATCCTCAGAAATGTCAGCGACTAGCGCATCCAGCGAGCGCGACACCTGACGTGCATTACGCGCTACTTCGGACATTCCTTTTTTATGATTATCGAGCTCTTCCAGTGTGATCATTGGAAGATAAATGTCATGCTCAGCAAAACGAAACAGCGACGTTGGGTCGTGCATTAATACGTTGGTGTCGAGCACAAACAACTTAGTCACACCGCGCTTGCTTGGCGTGCGACTGGTGTGTGACTTGGTGCTCGAGTCGCTGCGTGACCGACGTGCCGGTGGGCTATCTTGAACCGGTGCTTCAGATTTCGTGCGAGCTTGAGGTGAGGTGACCGGCAACGTCGGTGCTGTAGTCACCAGCGCGATTGCTGGTTTAACGGATTTGCCTTTTTCTGCCTTGGGATAATCAACCGGGGAGAGCAGTGCTGCGGGTTTGTTTGGCATTTTAGGCAGGGGCATCAGGACCTCAAACTTAAATTAAAGGGAAAGGAGCGTCGAAAACGAATGTATTGCAGGGAATAAAACAGAAAAGGCTGTTTAAGCAAAAGGACGACATCCTTTTTCTTAAACAGCCTTAAACATGAATAATCTTTGAGATTCAATTGGTTATCTTGTGTCAACCCAAACTTTGAACAAATTCCAGGACTTCATCTACGTGACCAGGAACTTTTACTCCACGCCATTCTTTCACTATTTTACCGGCAGCGTCAATAATAAAAGTTGAACGTTCAATG
>CAINAY010000105.1 GCA_903846425.1 uncultured Noviherbaspirillum sp. | reverse complement strand
TGCCGTTCGACTTGCATGTGTAAGGCATGCCGCCAGCGTTCAATCTGAGCCAGGATCAAACTCTTCAGTTTAATCTCTGTTGTGCCATTTCTGGCAGGTTCCGAAGAACCGTCGCTCACTCAAAATACTGACAGGATAAGTTCTTGCGAACCTACCTATATTTTTTTGTGAGCACTTGATATTTAAAGTATTGCGACATTGCCTAAGCATCATCGCCGCACGCCATCAAGCGCCCACACTTATCGACTGTTAATTTTTAAAGAACTATTAGAACAAGTATTCGTTGGCTTTCGCCTGTTTCTTTGCTTGCAAAGCGTTTTGTTTGCAACAGCAAAGAAGCGGAATTATGCGGCCTTTCAGTAACTTCGTCAAGCGACTTGTCTGTAACTTTTTGACTTGCCGCCTAAACCTCAACAAAGAAACTTAACTTCTGTCGCCACCTTTGCAGAACGTTGTGTTCGCAGAGGTGAGCCAAAGATTATGCTGCATTCAATGACCGCTGTCAAGCGACTCGGCCAGATATTAAGTTTGGGCAGTAGACGAGCCGCTGTTAGTCACTGGGGATATAAATAACTTTTTTGAAATTATTTTTGAGTCCAGACCAGATTAGATGTCCTGAAAATTGGGTTTGCGCTTCTCCATGAAGGCCTTCATACCCTCCTTCTGATCTTCTGTTGCAAACGTACTATGGAACAGTCGTCGCTCATATTGGACGCCATCTGTTAAAGATGATTCATAAGCGCGATTGACTGCGTCCTTAATCATCAATACCGAGGGCAATGACATAGCGGCAATCACTGTGGCAGCCTCCATGGCCTCTTCCATCAACTTTTCAGCCTGCACGACCCGAGATACTAGGCCAGCGCGCTCAGCTTCGGCAGCGTCCATCATTCTGGCGGTTAGGCACATGTCCATAGCCTTGGATTTAGACACCGCTCGAGGCAATCGCTGAGTCCCCCCTGCGCCGGGCATCGTTCCTAGCTTGATCTCGGGCTGGCCAAATCGCGCGCTATCGGCAGCAATAATGAAATCGCACATCATTGCGAGCTCGCACCCACCGCCCAAAGCATATCCGGCAACGGCGGCAATGATGGGCTTTCTGACTCGACGTATCTGCTCCCAATTACGCGTGATGTAGTCACCTTTGTAGACATCCATATAGGTGTAGCCCGCCATCGCCGCAATATCAGCACCTGCTGCAAACGCTTTTTCATTACCGGTCAAAATAATGCAGGCTATTTTTTCATCTGCATCAAAAGCTAGCAAAGCCTCACCCAACTCGTTCATTAGCTGATCATTTAATGCATTCAGGGCTTTCGGACGATTCAATCGGACAAGTCCTACTTTTCCGTGCGTTTCGATCAAAATATTTTCAAAATTCATACGTGGCTCCGCAGTGTCAGCAGTGGTTTACTAAAGAGCGAATTGTAACTTCAAGACAATGTGGCGATGGCTTATTCAAAGTACTTTGAGCTAGATCATCCCAGTACATGTGCTGCATTTTTGCTTTATTGAATACACTGAGTACTTTGAAAAAAGTGTCGACATGCCTACCGAAAATTCTCATTTAGAGGCGCTGCACGACTCATTGCGCCAACTCACACAACAACTTCATGACTGCGCTCAAGATGAGATTTGCTCTGCTTATGAGCAATTACTAGTTACAGCGGAAAAAGCCTTCGCGGCTGAGCAGTTGATGATGGAGAGACATGATTTCCCAGCGACTCGGTCTCATTTGGAACAGCACGCTCGTGTGCTCTGCGCATTGCATCAGGCTCACCCTGCGGTAATGACCGGGGATCACCATTTAGCCATCCACGTTGGAGGCCACCTTCTGCCGGAGTGGTTTGAATTACATAACTCCACATTAGACGCTGCCGTTTCAGTTTGGGCCAGCTATAAGATTGATCCCGATAAGCTAGCTGCGAATTACGGAGGGCAAATGATCAATTTTGCGGCAACGCCAACGAACGAGGCAGCAAGACCCACATAAACAATCCTTGCTTCATTCGACCTGCTAATTCGCCAGCCTCGTCACCAAAACCCCAAAAAAAATCTGCTCGGACAGGATTGCGGATTGCGCCCCCGGTATCTTGGGCAAGAACCAAGCGACGTAGCGGAATCGCAGAATTGGGCTGAGTCGTCGACACAAATACTGGAGCACCCAAAGGTATGAACTGCGGATCAACCGCAATCGATCGTTGCGGTGTCAGTGGCACGCCAAGAGAACCTTTCGGTCCTTTCGACGGATCAAGAATTTTTTCTTCTTTAAAAAAAACGAAGCTGGGATTCGCATTTAAAAGTTCTTGCTGACGAGCTGGGTTGGCGAGATACCAAGCTTTGATTCCCTGCATTGAAGCTTGTTCTAAGCTCAGCTCACCGCGATCAACCAGATAGCGACCAATGGATTTATACGGATGACCATTTTGATCTGCGTAAGCCACGCGAATAATTTCGCCGCCAGGTTCGAGCACCACCCTGCCAGAGCCTTGCACCTGCAAGAAAAAAGCATCGATGGGGTTATCAACCCAAACGAACTCCTTGCCAATCAAGAGATTTTTTGAAACCAGCTCGGCGCGACTGAAATACGGCACCACTTTATTTCCTGCGACTCTACCGCGCAAACGCATGTTCTTTAACTCGGGATAAAGAACATTCATCTCAATCGAAAGCAAATCTTCCGGCACGCGATAAAGCGCTGTTTGGTAAGGCCCACTGCGCGAACGCGCGCCTCGCAATAACGGTTCATAGTAACCCGTTGCCATGCCTTGCAAGTTACCATCGAGATTGCGCAGCTGATGCGGAATAAAGTGCGATTCATAATAGCGTCGGACCATGGCTTCGTCGGCGGTATTCACCTCAGCAGCCAAACGACAGACTTCTTGCCACTCGATTCTCTTAGCCAATGCTTGGCAAGTTGCCAGCATCGCCGGCCAGGACTGACGCAAGTCATCCTCTGTCCAACCAGGTAAATCAGAAAAGCTCGCGCTACGAAGATAGTCCGCAGGTTTAGCCGATGGTGGTGCCACCGGAGGCGTAGTCACTGGTGCAGTCACTGGCGATTGTGCTGTTGAAGTCACTTCTGCTGGAACTGGCACGGTCACTGGCACTGGCAACGACGGAGCCGATTTTTGCGGTGGCGGCGTCACGCAGGCCGAAAGCAGTAGTATGGTTGCCATCGCCGCGAGCGCTAAACTAAAACGTTGATTCAGACAGGACACCTTAGTATGTGGCTACTATTTTTGGAAGCAGGTCTCGCATTCGGCCTGTTAGCTTTTATCGTTTGGTGGACCATGTTCTCCGGCAGAGAAGATGACGACTAGCCCACGGAAAAAAATTTCAATGTCAGTGTAATGTTCGAGGCAGGGAAAACACAAACTCTGGAATTGGCGACTCGAATTGCTCTCCATCCTCGGCTACGCAAAAGTACTCGCCATGCATCGTTCCATGCGGCGTAGCCAAGGTCGTACCGCTGGTATATTCGAATTGTTCACCTGGTTGAAGCAGAGGCTGATGCCCCACCACACCTAAGCCACGCACTTCTTGCACATGATTGTTTGCATCGGTAATCACCCAATGCCGCGAAATCACCTGGGATGCGACGTTACCGCTATTTTTTATCGTGACTGCGTAGGCAAACACGTAATGTGATCGGTCAGGATCGGATTGATCCTCGAGGTACTGAGTTCGAACCGTCACCGTCATTTGGTAAGCCACCATACGTAATCACAATTCCTATAATTTTGTTTTTAAAAAAGGCTAAATTTAACCAGCCTTCGATTGCACACGAAATCAAGCCAGCTGGCAAGCGCATCATTAGCTACGGGTTAAAATTCGGAGCTCGTTCAAAGGGAACTCTTCCATGTCCAAATATCTCATCGCTCCCAGCATCTTGTCTGCCGACTTCGCCCGATTGGGGGAAGAGGTAAGAAATGTCGTTGCCGCAGGCGCCGACATCATTCATTTCGATGTGATGGATAACCACTATGTTCCTAATCTGACAATTGGGCCGCTGGTTTGCGAAGCCATACGCCCGCATGTCACTGTGCCAATCGACGTACACCTAATGGTTAGGCCCGTCGACCGCATCATCCCCGACTTTGCCAAGGCTGGCGCCAATATCATCAGCTTTCACCCGGAAGCTTCTGATCATATAGACCGCACACTCAGCCTAATACATGACCAAGGATGCAAAGCTGGCCTAGTATTCAATCCGGCAACACCTTTGCATTACCTAGAGCATGTCATGGATAAAGTTGACCTGATTCTGATCATGTCAGTCAATCCAGGCTTCGGTGGACAGTCTTTCATAGGCGAAGCACTCAAAAAAATCAGCCTTGTTCGTGAACTGATCAACGCTAGCGGACGCGAGATCATGCTCGAAGTCGATGGCGGTATCAAAGTAGAAAATATTGCTGCGGTCGCCAAGGCGGGTGCCGATACTTTTGTTGCCGGGTCCGCCATTTTCGGTAAACCCGATTACAAAGCCATTATCGATGCTATGCGCACCCAACTCGCCACCGCATGAACACCTCAGTGAAAAACTCATTCCAAGGTATTCGCGCAGCCATCATTGATCTGGATGGAACGATGGTTGATACAGCGCCCGACTTTCAAGTCGCCATTAACCGCATGCGCGACGAATTACATTTAGCGCCGCTTGCGCTGGATACTATTGTCGACTTTGTGGGTAAAGGCTCCGAAAATCTGATGCGTCGAGTGCTTGGTGTCGACTTTGAGAAAAACGAAGTCGAAAGTCGATTTGACCACGCTCTCGAGCGCTACCAACATCATTATCTGCAAATTAACGGCGATCACAGCGAGCTATATGCAGGCGTACACGAAGGCTTGGTGGCGATGAAAAAGGGGGGCGTACGACTAGCTTGCGTCACAAATAAGCCGATTGCCTTTGCGCGCCCATTGCTCGAAAAAAAAGGGTTAATCGATTTATTCGAAGTGATTTATGGCGGCGATTCACTCGCGCATAAAAAGCCCCATCCGCTACCCATGCTTACCGTGTGCAACGATTTTGATCTGCAGCCGGCCCAAGTCGTCGCTATTGGGGATTCCTCAAACGACTCCGAGGCCGCCCGGGCCGCAGGATGCCGCGTTCTAACGGTTCCCTATGGTTATAACCACGGCCAGCCTGTCCAGACCATAGACACGGATGGTATAGTCGAGTCCTTAGTCGATGCGGCGAACCTGATCGTCCATTAATAGATCTACCTTTACTTACCGCCATGTTTCTTGTCAAAAAAATCAAGCTGATCCCGCCGGGTGCCTTCGAGGCCTGGCTATGGCGACGCTGGCAAACACATATCGCCTGATATCCCTGCTTGCCGCTGTTCGAACATGAACAGCTGTTTTTTGCACAAACTACCGCCATTCGACATGGCGGCCCGGAGAGAAACATGACCGAACTCGAATTTAAGTCGCTGGCCGCGCAAGGCTATAACCGCATTCCGTTGCTTGCCGAAGCCTTTGCCGATCTCGAAACACCACTCACGCTTTACCTAAAACTCGCACAAACGCAAAACCAAGGAAAAAATACCTTTCTCCTTGAATCTGTTGTCGGCGGCGAGCGCTTTGGTCGCTACTCCTTCATTGGACTGCCTGCCAGCACATTGCTACGCTCCAGCGGCCGACACACAG
>CAINAY010000104.1 GCA_903846425.1 uncultured Noviherbaspirillum sp. | reverse complement strand
TGGTAGGAGTCTTGCGCGCAAAAAGTGATGGTGAATTTATCGTTACTGGCCCAATCTACACCGGCGCCAAAGCCAGCATGGGACGCACCGTTTTATTTGACACCATCGATGCCCTGATCGTCATTTGCGAGCAACGCACCGAACCCTTTGATATGGGCATTTTCAGCTGCGTTGGTCTCGATCCTACTAAGTATGATTACTTACTGCTGAAATCACGTATGTATTGTCGGCCCGTGTTTGGCGCTATCGCTAAAGGCTTGGTCGAATGCGATTCAGATACAGGCGGGCCGACTAGTTCGAACTACGCATTTTTCCCATTTACTCAGTTACGTCGACCGATGTTTCCACTCGACCCAAGCGCTGAGTTCAAGAATTAATCATTGTTTAATAAATCTTCGTTCAAATCGGCAAAGCAGTGCGCCCCGCATAACGAGCTGCACTACCTAAAGCCTCTTCGATACGAAGTAATTCATTCCACTTCGCCATGCGCTCTGAACGCGCAAACGACCCTACTTTCAATTGCCCAGCATTCCATCCTACGGATAAATGCGAAATCATCACATCTTCAGATTCACCCGAACGCGCCGAAACAATCGTAGAAAATCCACAGGCTTTAGCCGCTTGCAAAGCAGCGAGCGTTTCGGTAATCGTGCCGGCCTGATTGGGTTTAATCAATACCGCATTGCAGGCTTTTTGTTCGAAGGCTTTCGTTACTCGTGCTGCGTTTGTCACTAAATAATCATCACCGATCACTTGCACTTTAGCTCCAGCGGCTTGTGTAAAAGCGATCATGCCTTCAGTGTCGTCTTCAGCCAGCGGATCTTCGATCGATAAAATCGGATACTTAGCTAACCACTGCAGTAGTACCTCTATCCATTCGTCTCGACTATACGAGCGCCCTTCTAAGCCAGGTCGATACACACCACCGCTTCCAAATTCCGAAGCAGCAATGTCAAGTGAAATCATGATTTCACCATTGCCATAGCCAGCCTTCTCGATAGATTTTGTTAGCATTTGTAGCGCTTCTTCATTGCTTGCAAAATCTGGCCACCAACCGCCTTCGTCAGCTACACCCGCACGCCGCCCAGCGTCAGTCATCAAATCCCCCGCAGCCCGATACACATCCGCCACCATCGCTAATGCTTCATCCGTGCTGTTTGCGCCTACGGGCATCACCAGCAAATCTTGTATATCTATACGTCGGCCTGCATGCGCACCACCGCCAAAAATTTGTATTTCTGGCAGCGGCATTTGCACGACCTGCTCACCCGCCAGATAACGCCACAAAGGAGTGTGGTGCGCATTCGCTGCTGCTTGCAGCACCGCCATCGACGTAGCGATCAACGCATTACCGCCCAAGCGAGATTTATTCGGAGTGCCATCCAACTCAACTAACACGCCGTCGATGGTCTCCTGATGCACCGCATCCTGCCCGACTAACACGGGAGCGATTTCATTTTTAACGTTCGCTACTGCTCGACTCACGCCATAGCCTGCCTGCGCACTACCGCCGTCACGTAACTCAACCGCTTCATGGCTGCCAGTCGATGCACCCGCTGGCGCAATACCACGGCCCACAGTACCGTCTTCGAGCGTTACCTCTACTTCGACCGTAGGACGGCCACGTGAATCCCAAATACGGCGCGCATGAATTTTTTGTATGTGTGTGTTCATAGTTTAGTTTTTACGTCGAAACATTTACCTAATTAACGATTCATCGTGCGCCCACAGTAGGCAAAAAATTGTTCAAAAAAGTTGTCGCTCTAATTTGTAAGGAACATTTTAATCTACTCGTCAGCAGTGTTTGATAAATGACGTAACTAGAGACCGTAATGCGCCAAGCAAGGCATAGCTGTTTTGTCAGAAGATTGTCGCGCCTCTTCCTTGAGTTCAGATAATTACCAAATGTCCGATTTTCGAATTTTTATAATTTAGCAGTCGCCCTATTTTGCTACAGTTTTTTTTGAAAACCGCTTATCCACGCATCTTTTATTTCCAGCAAACCAAAATTTAAAAATTGTTCAT
>CAINAY010000103.1 GCA_903846425.1 uncultured Noviherbaspirillum sp. | reverse complement strand
GATCTGATCGTGCGCATGAAGTGATGCAGCAACTCGGTCTGGAGAAAAAAGCCGACATCATCAGTGGCAATCTATCGCACGGCGATCAAAAGCTACTCGATATTGCGCTGGCGCTGGTGCTCAATCCTAAAGTATTGTTACTCGATGAACCGGTCGCCGGCATGGGTCCGGAAGAACGTACACAAATGATCGATACGGTTTATGCGCTGTGGAAAAAAGGTGGCTTGACCGTGGTACTCATCGAGCACGATATGGAAATCGTCTTTCGTATTTCGCAGCATATTCACGTGCTCTCATATGGCAAATTACTCGCGCAAGGTAATCCCGAACAAATTCGCAATAACCCAGCGGTGATCGAAGCCTATCTGGGTACGCCCAAGGAGGCACGCGCATGACGAACATGCTTTCAGTGACAGACTTGGATGTGAACTATGGCAGTAGCCAAGTGTTATTCCAATTAAAGCTACACGTAAAAAAAGGTGAAACCTTAGCGCTGCTCGGCCGCAATGGGGCGGGCAAGAGTACGACGATGAAAGCGATTGCCGGTGTGATCGCTGCACGTCGTGGTCGCGTTGAACTCGAAGGTAAAGCTATCACCGGTATGCCTTCACACAAAATTGCGCGCGCAGGGATTGGTTTCGTTCCCGAAGACAGACAAATTTTTACTGATCTATCCGTGGAAGATAATTTATTAATCGCCACCAAGCGCGGCGCACATGGCCAGCAAGAGTGGTCTATCGATCGTGTGTACGACATGCTGCCTCTGCTTAAGCCTTTGCGCGTTCGTCTGGGTGGACAATTATCGGGTGGTGAGCAACAAATGCTGACGATTGGTCGCTCCCTGATGGGTAATCCTGATTTACTGTTATTAGATGAACCCAGCGAAGGTCTGGCACCGATCATGGTGCAAAAAATTGGTGAACTGGTTGAAGACTTGCGCAAACTAGGAACCACGATTGTGCTGGCTGAACAAAATCTACATTTTTGTTTAGGCTTAGCGGATCGTGCCGTAGTGATCGATAAAGGCTCGGATGTGTTTGAAGGCAGCATTGCCGAACTCGAAGCGAATGCCGATATCAAACAACGCTATCTCTCTGTTTAATAAAAAATAAAATAAATTATGACGATCTCACTTCCTAAAGCATTTGATATGCAGGGTCAGCGCGTACTGATTACCGGCGCAGCTGGTGGTATAGGATCGGAGACTGCCAAGCTCTGCAGTGAGCTAGGTGCGATAACCATACTGACAGATATTGCTGGCGTTACTAAAAAATTAGAAGCCTTAGCTTCTTCATTGAAAAATGTAGAAGCCGTTCATGCACTCGACATTACCGATCGTAAAGCGGTTGAAGCTATCGTTGCACAGCATGCACCGATCACAGCATTAATCGACACCGCAGCGATTTGTCCGTTTGATGAAGACTGGATGGCTCCGGATTGGAATGAACAATCGTTTCGTCGTGTGATGGAAGTGAATATACTTGGACCGATCAATCTAGTCCGTGCTGTGATGCCAGGAATGATAGAACGCAAAAACGGCAGCATTGCTCTGTGTGGATCGATTGCTGGATGGATGGGTGGTTTGTTAGCCGCGCCGCACTACGCCGCTTCTAAAGGTGGAGTTCATGCACTGGTGCGCTGGTTTTCACAACGTGCCACGCCACATAATGTGCGTGTGAATGCTGTAGCGCCCGGCCCGATTGCAACCGGCATGACGGACGGTCAGCCCTACCCGACGGAAAAATATCCCATGCAACGTATGGGACGCCCGGATGAAATTGCGAATGCGCTGGTCTTTCTAGCCTCGCCCGCCGCATCGTTCATGGCAGGCAGCATAATGGATGTGAATGGCGGCGTACTGCTGCGCTAATTAGCTCAGCGTAAAACCCACATAGCCATTACTAGTCGCATCTGACACAATCTTTTGGTATTTCGCAAAGCCACCGGCATAGGGCATAAACACGCGTGGCTTACCGGGCACATTCGCACCGAGATACCAAGAATGCGTCGCACTAGGCAGCAAGGTTGAATTCGCTGCGTGATTTACTTCTAGTACCCAATCGTCTGCCGCTTTTTCTTGGGCTTCTATCCGTTGAATACCCTTCTCACGCATATCTTTAATACAGTGCGTGATCCAATCGACGTGATGCTCGATAGCAGGTGGCATATTGCAAAGCACCGAAGGACTACCCGGGCCTGTCACGGTAAACATATTCGGAAAGCCCGGAACTTGCAGACCCAGATAATTGCGCGGTCCGGCATACCACGCCTCTTTCAGCGCGAGACCATTGCGACCCTGAATATCGATTTTCAGTAACGAGCCCGTCATAGCATCAAAGCCTGTAGCAAATACGATGATATCTAGCGGGTAGTCGTGATCTTTTGTCTTGATACCGGTTGCTGTGATTTTTTCTATCGGCGTTTCGCGGATATTCACCAGATCGACATGATCAAGATTGTAGGTTTCGAAATACTGAGAATCGACCGGTGGACGTTTAGCGGCAAAAGGATGATCAATGTCGCCTAGCAGTTGTGCGGTAGCTGGATTTTTTACTATCTCGCTGATTTTTTCACGGATGAAATCAGCCACAATCTTGTTGGCTTTTTCATCGATCAAGGTATCGCGAAATGCCGCACGAAACTCTAGGCCGCCTTTTTTCCAGGCGGTTTCCATGATCTGCTTGCGCTCTTCATCATTGACATCAAATACTGAACGATCGGTGATGTAAAACGGATGCGCGTTCGTGTTGGAATTCATAGTGTGACGAATATCGTCCGTATGCGATTTCGCATACTGCTTGAATTCGTCAGTCAAGGGTGCATTCCGCGCTGGGATGCTGTAGTTGGCGGTTCGTTGAAAAACAGTCAGGTGTTTGCTCTGAGCTGCGATCACAGGAATCGCTTGAATACCGGTAGAACCCGTACCCACCACGCCGACTCGCTTACCCGAAAAATCAACGCCTTCATGTGGCCATTGTCCGGTGTGATACCAATCACCAGCAAAATCATTTAGACCAGCTATCTTCGGCACGTTAGCCGATGACAAGCAACCGACCGCCGTAATGAAATAGGTGCAGTGAAAGACTTCACCTGCTTCGGTCGTGACATGCCAGCGATTATGTTGTGCTTCGTAGTGCGCTGATTTAACCCGCGTATCCAGTTGAATAT
>CAINAY010000102.1 GCA_903846425.1 uncultured Noviherbaspirillum sp. | reverse complement strand
GATGCACGCAAAGAGGCTGAAAACGTTCTGCATGTGGCAGCAATGGTTGGTGACCGTATGACCTTAATGCTTGATCCTGCAAACCAGTTGCGAAAATTTTCAGATGCTCTTTATGTGGGTAGAGCATGCGATGAGGCCAACTATTTCTGGTACGAAGATCCAATGCGAGACAACGGCAAATCTGCATTCATGCACCAAAAGCTTAGAAGCATGATTAAGACGCCTTTGCTAATCACAGAATATGTCCGTGGCATTGAACCTAAAGCCGACTTTGTCATCGCGGGTGGGACCGACTTTTTGCGTGTGGATCCTGAATACGACCATGGCATCACCGGCAGCTTGCGGATTGCTCACTTGGGTGAGGCTCTCGGACTGGATGTTGAAGTCCATGCGTGCGGCCCAGCCCACCGACATCTGATGTCGGCGATGAGAAACAGTAATTTCTACGAACTGGCGCTGGTAGGTCCTGATTGCCCCAATATGGTTGCACCGGTTTACACCTGCGGTTATACCGACCAGCTCGATTGCTGTGGCACTGATGGCTGCGTTCAAGTGCCGTCTGGACCTGGTCTGGGCGTAACCTACGACTGGAACTTTATCCGCAAAAATGCGATTGCGACTCGTACATATGACTGATTCCAAGACACACTTGAAAAAAATTGGCTACATGGGCGTTGGCTTTATGGGTCATGGCGCAGCCAAAAATATTCTTCAAAAAGGATTTCCCTTAACGGTTCTGGGCCACAAAAGCAGAGCGCCCATCGATGATTTGTTGCAGCGCGGCGCTCAAGAAGCCAGAACGCCCGCAGATCTGGCATCGCGCTCCGACATTGTTTTCATGTGCTTACCGTCCTCAGGCCATGTTGAAGAAGCGGTTTTCGGCGAGTCGGGTTTTCTATCCGTGGCTAAACCCGGCTTCGTATTGGTCGACTCCACCACTTCGGAGCCTGAATCTACAAGACGTATCGGTGCGGCACTTCGCGCCAAGGGTGCAGACATGGTCGACGCCCCCTTTGGAAGAACTCCGAAAGAAGCTGAACTGGGCACTTTGAGCACATTTGTGGGAGGCCACCCTGAAACGGTTCAAAGCGTAATGCCGGTGATCAGCACCTATGCCAACACCATCGTGGAAACGGGTGAACTAGGCACAGGCCATACCATCAAACTTCTGAATAATTTTCTAGCCCTTGCCACCAGTGCTGTCGTAGGAGAAGCACTTTCAACAGCGCTTAGACTGGGGCTAGACATGCGGATTTTGAAAGAAGTCGTTGACAGTGCTGGCGGTAACAGCGTCATGTTTCAGCGCTTCATGCGCTGGACATTGGATGGTGACGATTCTGATTTCAAAGCCATGATGAGCATAGCGGTTAAGGACTTACAGTACTACCGCCGAATTGCTGAACCCAATGGTGGCATCACCAATTTGGCAGATGCGGCCACGCAGGTTTACCAAATCGCTAACCATTTGGGTCATGAACGTCAGTTCATGCCCGTGTTACCTACAATTCTGGCCAATTTCGTTGATGGCAAGAACCGACCATTACCAGATCGCTGAACCTCAAACATTGCGTGAGTTTGAGTAGGTCATGGGCTTTCCGCACGATTGGCACCGCGATTTGATCAGCGACTTTGTGGCGTCCATCCAGCAGCAGCGACCCTCACGCACGCATGGAGGTGAGGCCTTGCAAACCCATCAACTGATCGATGACTTATTGACCGCTGCGGGGCCCGTCATCGATCTTTAAGCCCGCAAGGATGCAAGATC
>CAINAY010000101.1 GCA_903846425.1 uncultured Noviherbaspirillum sp. | reverse complement strand
GGATAATTAAAAGCGATATATAGATTGAGTACGCCCATCAAACTAAAAAAACCACCCCAAGCAAAATTCAACTGCGTCCAGACGGGATCAGGCAGTGCTAGCTGCTGACTCATCATAGACTTTATTAAATTTTTCTTGAATAAAAAGGGGCTCACTAGTAAAGCGATGGCAAAGCACCAATAGAGAACCGTAGGTTTTAGTTTAATGAATTGCTCATCATGGAAATAAATGGTGGCACCGCCAAAAAATACGATGATGAATAAAGACACCCACAGCATATTGTCCACACGTTGACGGCGCACGAGCAGCAAAACGATTTGTGCGATGGTGGCAAGTATGGTCACAGCGGTTGCCAGTAAGATTGGTGCTTGGGTCAGGCTGACTTCACCGCCCGAGACTAGGCCGGATAAATACGCACTACCAAAGTTTTGTGCGGCTTCGGGGTTGGCACCGGCAATCTTAAATACCAAGAAAAACAGAATGACGGGAAACAAGTCGAACAAAAGTTTCATGAAAATCCTAGTATCTGTCAGGCGCTGGGAGTAAACCCCAAGGACGCTGAATTAATGCAATATCGCAGGCCAGTCGGTGGTGGACCATCTGGAAATACATGTCCCAAATGCGCATCGCAGACGTTGCACAAAATTTCAGTGCGAACCATGCCGTGGGTGCGATCTATGCGTTCTGAAACATTTTCAGGGTTAATCGCGCGAAAATAACTTGGCCAACCACAGCCTGAATCAAATTTAGTGTCGGATTCAAACAGCGGCGTGCTGCAACAAACGCAATGGTACACGCCGTGTTCATGATGGTCCCAATAACGTCCGGTAAATGCGCGCTCGGTGGCCGCATGGCGGGTGACTTGATATTCCATGGGATCCAGCATGGATTTCCATTCTGAATCGCTACGAACGACTTTTTTAATACTCATATAGTTTCCGTAACTAGGGAAAATAAGGAAGAAATTAGAAACAGCTCACGATGAACAGCTGACTTCAATATCGGCAGCCCAATCCGGCGGTAACTCGGCATACGATTGATAATCTGGATGTTCATCAAATGGATTTTCTAGCAGTGTAAGAAGTTTCTCAATTTCTGAAAAATCTTTTTCCTGCGCTTTTTCAATCGCTACCTGAGCTAAGTAATTACGTAAAACGTAGTTAGGATTAACTTTATCCATCGCTACTTTTCGTTCGGCATCAATACTAGCTTCGCGTTTTAAGCGTTGGCGATAGTTTATCGCCCAGGCATCAAATGAAGCTCGATCAAGAAACAAATCGCGTACTTTGTTATCCAGTGAGGGATTATCTAAGTTTAATGAGGATAAGCGTCGGAAAAACAAAGAGAAATCAACTCGGCTGCTGGCCAAAGTAGTGAGCAAAGTTTCTACCAATTCTGAATCGCCCGACTCAGTTGAACGTAATCCTAACTTGGCATTCCAAAGTGCCGCCATTTTGCTATCAAACGAAGGCGTGTATACCGAGAGAGCTTCTTGCGTTTCTTCTACACTGCCAATCAGTGAAACCATAGCCTGACCTAAGGCATAGCAATTCCATTCACCTATGCGAGGTTGCATGCGATACGAATATCGACCCTGTTGATCAGTGTGATTGCAAATATGCGCCGGATCATAGACTTCCATGAATCCGAAGGGGCCGTAGTCCAGCGTCTGACCCAGTATCGACATATTGTCAGTGTTGAGTACGCCATGCATAAAACCGACTGCTTGCCATTGCGCGACGAGTTCGGCGGTGCGCTGAGTAATTTCGCGCAAAAGTGCCTGATAAGGATTCGCTGATTCACGTAACTCGGGATAGCTTTTTTCCAAAACATAATCAGCGAGTTGTTTTAGTTCAGCCGGCTTATCGTTGTAAAACCAATGTTCGAATGAACCAAAACGGACAAAGCTAGGCGCCATGCGCGTGACAACGGCGGATGTTTCAGGCATTTCGCGCAAGACGCGCTTATCTGAACCAACAATGCAGAGCGCGCGCGATGTAGGAATACCTAAGCCGGCCATGGCCTCAGAGCATAGAAATTCTCGAATCGATGAACGCAAAACTGCACGACCATCGCCCATACGTGAGTAGGGTGTTTTGCCCGCACCTTTCAGCTGAAGTTCCAATGTGCCCGACAGCTCAGAAGGCGCTAATGCTTCACCTAATAAGATGGCACGGCCATCACCGAGTTGGCCGGCCCACACGCCAAACTGATGGCCTGAATACACGGCGGCCAGCGGATCTGCACCCAAGGGCACGGCATTGCCCGAAAAAATGCTCACAAAAGTGTCGCTTGTAAACTCGGAGGGATTCAGTCTGATCAATTCGGCCGCTTTGTGGCTAACGCTGACTAAATAGGGATCGGGTAGCGGTGACGGTGACAGTTTTGTATAAAACCCGCTCGGCAGACTGGCAAAGCTATTTTTCCACTCAAGTTCATTGAGCAAAACGGGCGCGCCAAGAGGGTTTTCAGGAGAATTCATCTTAGGGTTCTGTTACGATGATTTAAGGCAAGACATTAAATGGCAATTAGACGTCACTATGCGGCTATGTCGACGTGATATGGCCACCATTTTGACAGAGAAGTCCGCGGCTCACCGAACAGAGGGCGAGTTGGCGAATTCTGAGAGCTTTGATGCGCCCACAATATTTGTTGCAGCGCACTATGAAAATTCGTTGACGGACAGATAATCCCCGCTCAAGAATCGCGCTGTAAAAAAATTGCATTAGATAAATAAAATAATCAGGAGACACCATGGCGCAGTACCCCAAGAGCCCACTAATGGGCCGCATGATGAGCCAGCCACTGCTCATTTCTAGTTTGATAAAACACGCTGATCGGTATTACGGGAACATTGAAGTTGTTTCGCGCCGCGTAGAGGGAGATATTCATCGATATACCTACAGCGATTGTCACAAGCGTTCTAAGCAGTTAGCCAATGCGCTGAATAAATTAGGTGTAAAGATGGGCGACCGCGTGGCGACATTGGCGTGGAATGGTTATCGCCATCTTGAGGCCTATTACGCTGTATCGGG
>CAINAY010000100.1 GCA_903846425.1 uncultured Noviherbaspirillum sp. | reverse complement strand
TTTCTAAGTATGGATTTCGTACCTTTTGAAGAATCAATGCTCGACAGCTGTAACAAACCCGTACTCATTTTTTCTGAGTCCAGTACGTTTCTTATCGATTGTGAATCGCACATCTTACCGGGATAGTCGATGAAAAATAGTCACAGTAGCGTGTTGTTGAGTATCGCCATGCTAGCCAGTAGCACTTCGTTTGCTCAGGTCATGATTGGTAAATTTTCTTCGGTAAAGCCTGAAATACCAGCGCCATGGCAATTGATACGACTTGAAAATCAGGTGCCCGCAACGTCCTATCGCATTAGCTTATGGGATGGCGTTGATGCGATAGAGGCGCGTGCAGAGCGCAGTATGGCTTTATTGGGGCGGCCCGTCGATATCGATTTGACGGCCACACCCGTACTCTGCTGGCGTTGGCGTGTTGATGGAGTAGTTCGCTCTGCTGACATGACGCGTCGTCGCGGCGATGATTATGCGGCGCGTATTTATCTTGCATTTGATCTGCCATCAGCCGCACTGAGTTTGACTGATAAAGCGTCGTTAACGCTGGCTCGTGCTTTTTATGGCAATCGTGTACCTGACGGTGCGATCAATTATGTTTGGGATAATCGCCATCCTATCGGTACGCATATGCCGAATGCTTACACCGATAGAGCTCGCATGATTGTGCAGCGTTCCGGTAACGATGAAGCCGGATTTTGGGTGACCGAGCGAGTCAATATTCATCAGGATGTAAAACGCTCATTTAATACATCTGATGCGCATCTTAAGCTAGTAGCAGTAGCTTCAGATTCTGACAATACGGGTGAAACTGTTCGTGCTGGATTTGCGGATTTGCATTTTGTTCGCGCAAACGAGGCGTGTCACTTTGAGAGTTTGAAATCAGGTGTGGCCCTCGATCAGAGTGCATCACCTCGACATTCAGAGTGACGAGAAATCACTTAGTTTCAGTCTGTTGGATTTAACAAAGCCCATCGTTCATGATCACACCAACGTCGCCCTTTTTTCAGGAGTTTTGGGCTAAAGACTTCTTTAAGAAAACCGCAGACTTTAGCGAGTTTTTTTATAAGCGGTTTCTGCTTCAATCGTAGATACTTGCATTTTAGCGTTAGGTGATTTTCACTAGCTGTTTGATTTATAGCCTTCAACGAAAGCAAAAAAAACCCGCCATACGGCGGGTTTTTTACTAACGCATTACTAATTACCAGATTGCTTTACCGCTAGTTGCATCCTTCAGATTTGCTTTCCAGCTATCTTGGATCAGTTTGACTGTTGCAGGTGGCAATGGAACGTAATCGAGTTCGGTTGCCATTGCGGAGCCGTTCTTATAGGACCAGTCAAAGAACTTCAGTACAGCACGGCCAGTCAAGCCATCAGCTTGTGCCTTGTGCATCAAGATGAAG
This sequence comes from uncultured Noviherbaspirillum sp., assembly GCA_903846425.1. Taxonomy (GTDB): domain Bacteria; phylum Pseudomonadota; class Gammaproteobacteria; order Burkholderiales; family Burkholderiaceae_D; genus Pernthalerella; species Pernthalerella communis. The sequence continues at coordinate 3,416 of CAINAY010000100.1, read as the reverse complement.
GACGCGCCAGTCGCAGGCCAGCTATTTTTACCAGTTTGATTTGTTAAGACAACAGCCATACCGGGTGTGCCTGCCCAATCGGCATTTGCTGCTGCCGATTTAAATGTTTCATCATCAGGCAAAACAAATTCACCATCACGATTTTTCATTTGCGCGTAAGCGATTTTGTTTTTCTTCGCATAGGCATATTCCACGTAACCAAAGGCGCCTTTAATACGTTGAACGTTCGCTGCAACACCTTCATTACCTTTGCCGCCTACACCAGTTGGCCATTTAACAGCTGTTCCAGAACCGACTGCACTTTTGAAATTAGCATTCGCTTTGGAGAGGAAGTCTGTCCAAATGAATGTAGTGCCCGAACCATCAGCACGGTGCACGACTGTGATGTTGACTGCTGGAAGTGTCACGCCTGGATTTAGACCGGTAATCTCAGGAGCATTCCATTTAGTGATTTTGCCCAAGTGGATACCAGCGATAACATCCGCTGTCAGTTTTAACTGACCGGGTTCCACACCATCAAGATTAAACACAGGAACCACACCGCCAATGATGGCTGGGAATTGCATCAGGCCCTCTTTATCTAACTCTTCTTGCTCAAGTGGCTTATCGGATGCACCGAAATCAACCGTCTTAGCTTTAATTTGACGAATACCACCGCCCGAGCCTATCGATTGATAGTTCAGACCAATACCTGTAGCTGCTTTGTAGGCTTCAGCCCATTTAGAATAGATTGGGTAAGGAAAAGTCGCACCAGCCCCCGTCAAGTCAGCGGCATTTGCCGACATCGCTAATACCAAGCCAGTTACCAGGCCACTTACGTTTTTCAATAATTGTTTGCTACGCATATAACACTCCTTAATCTCCATAGAGGGATGACACAAAAAAACACTTGCAATGGGTACTATAAAGTGTGTGTGTGTCAGGTTTGTGACAGAAAATTGCACTAAAAGTAATAATTGTCATTGATTTGTCACCGACAACTCGTAGAATCGATTGCATGCGCGCCTCCCGAATTGCCAAATCTGTTAAGTCAGCTAGCTCTCAAGCTGCCACGCCTTCTCCAATTTCTGCGAAATTGGATTTATTAAACCGTGAGCTTTCATTACTGGCGTTTAATCGCCGTGTACTTGCACAAGCACAGGATCACAGTCTGCCTCTTCTTGAGCGCTTAAAATTTCTTTGTATAGTTAGCAGCAACCTCGATGAATTTTTCGAGGTTCGTATTGCTAGTTTGATGGCGATAGAGCGCGAAAGAAATCTAAGCTTGGATCCTATTGTGCCAGAAGGCTTTGACTTAGTCGGTCCAGCTGCGCAAGATTTAGTTCGCGAGCAGTACATCGTTCTTAACGAGCAAATTCTTCCTGCTTTAGCGGAGCACGGTATTAATTTGGTTCGCCATGTTGATCGAAGCGAAGAGCAGCGTGCGTGGGTTAAAGAGTATTTTGAGCGAGAAGTCAGACCCATTCTCACGCCTATTGTGCTTGATCCATCCCATCCGTTTCCGCAAATCGTCAATAAAAGTCTTAATTTTATTGTTGAACTGAATGGCAAAGACGCTTACGGACGAGGCACATCGATTGCCGTGATTAAGGCCCCGCGTGTACTTCCGCGAATTATTCAATTACCTGAAAAAATTTCTGGTGACGGTAACGCATTTTGTCTTTTATCGTCCGTTATTCATGCCCACATAGAAGATCTTTTTCCAGGTCGAGAAGTCAAAAGTTATTCACAATTTCGAGTCACGCGTGATAGTGACTTGTGGGTCGATGAAGAAGAAGTTAAAAACTTACGTCAGGCATTGAAAGGTGAGCTCCAGACTCGGCATTTTGGTTTTGCTGTGCGTCTTGAGGTCGCAGAAAATTGCCCACCCAACCTAGCTGATTTTTTATTAAATCAGTTCAATATCGCGCCGGAGTTTCTGTATCGCGTCAATGGTCCGGTGAATATGGTTCGACTGAACGAATTGGTTGACTATGCCTCACGACCAGAATGGCGCTTTCAACCATTTGTCCCCAAGCTTTCTGTAACGTTGGCTGATGGCGATCTATTTGGTGCTATCGCTCAAAAAGATATTCTTCTTCATCATCCCTTTCAATCATTTCAACCCGTCATTGATTTCATTCGTACAGCGGCACACGACCCACAAGTTGTCGCGGTAAAGCAAACGATTTACCGTACCGGTATGAATTCGGAATTGATGGAAGCGCTAATCATGGCTGCTCATAACGGTAAAGAAGTAACGGTCGTTGTGGAATTGATGGCACGCTTTGACGAAGAAGCCAATATCAATTGGGCTGATCGCTTAGAGAGGGCGGGTGCACAAGTTGTGTATGGTGTGGTGGGTCTGAAGACGCACGCCAAGATGGCCTTAGTGATACGACGTGAATCAGGCAAGCTTCGGTTTTATGCCCATATGGGAACAGGTAATTACCACCCCACGACGACGAAGTTCTATACCGATTTCGGTTTACTGACGGCTAATTCGGCGCTTGCCAAAGATGTGAACGAAGTTTTCATTAGCCTGACTAGTTTGGCTAAACCAAGAAAACTGCAGCACTTGTGGATAGCTCCGTTTGAATTGCAGCGTGAATTAGTTAAGGCGATACGCAACGAGACTCGTATTGCTAAAGAAGGTGGTGTGGGTCAGATCACGGCCAAGATGAATTCGCTAGTAGATGAATCGATTATCGAGGCGCTGTACGAAGCATCGCAGGCGGGTGTGAAGATCGAACTTATCATTAGGGGAGCTTGTTCGCTTCGCCCGGGAGTTTCCGGAATGTCTGAGAACATTCGCGTTCGCTCCATCGTTGGAAGATTTTTGGAGCACAGTCGAATTTTTAACTTTCTTAACGAAGGTGCCAACGATGTGTATCTTTCCAGCGCAGACTGGATGAACCGTAATCTTTTCAGACGCATTGAGATTGCTTTTCCTGTCCTTGATCCACAACTTAAAAAACGTGTACTTCAAGAAGGTCTATTACCTTATCTGAAAGATAATCAAAATTCATGGGAACTGGACTCGGCCGGGGTGTATCATCGTCGTAAAGCTCGGACAGAGCAGACAGAATTCAGCGTACAACAACATTTAATGAACACCTTGGGTGGATAAATGGATTTGATTCTCTGGCGTCATGCGCAAGCCGAAGCGGGTGAACCCGATGAGGGGCGCGAGCTGACGCAACAGGGACGTAAGCAGGCTCAACGAATGGGCGCTTGGTTAGATCGCACCTTACCTAGCGGCTGCAAAATTTTATGCAGTCCCACATCTAGAACGGTACAGACAGTCGAGGCCTTAGGCCGCAAATATAAAATTGTTCCAGAGATTGGCCCCATGGCCAGTGCGGTGGACGTGATTAACGCTGTGGGTTGGCCCGATTCAAAAATTCCTGTGATGGTGGTGGGGCATCAACCCTGGC
>CAINAY010000099.1 GCA_903846425.1 uncultured Noviherbaspirillum sp. | reverse complement strand
GTTGTATTTTTTTACGCAACATGGGTAATTTTTCTTGGCGCGCAGCTAATGACTCAGGTGATGGTGTGCGCGTAACCTCTGCCCACACGGGCGCAGGAAAATGGGCATCATCGATATAGCGCGGTATCACGTGCCAATGTAGATGCGGCACCATATTACCCAAACTAGCTAAGTTGATTTTTTCTGGCTGCATCACATCGCGCACTACCTGCTCTACCTGCCACATCACATCCATCATAAGCATGCGATCGAGCTCATTGAGATCCGTGATTTCTTTCACATGATCGCGCCAGATAACGCGACAAAACCCGGGGTAATTCGCATCATCAACTAACACCACGCGAAATAATTCGCCCTGATGTATCAGCTCGCCGCCTGGGCTTTCGCATAACTCACATGCCAGATTCGACGCCGTCATCATCAAACCAATACGCGCTCTATGCCACCGCTATTGGCGCGCTCTACATACTCGGGCATCCAGTTTTCACCCAAAAGATGGCGCGCGAGTTCAACTACGATGTAATCGGCGGTCGTTGTTGAATCATCGTTGTAACGCGACAGCCCCTGTAAACAGGATGGGCAGGAGGTGAGTATTTTTACTTCGCCTTCAAAGCCGTCAGCGCGCAATTTATCGGCGCCTTTGACCATTTCTGCTTCTTTACGAAAACGAATTTGGGTAGAGATGTCAGGGCGCGTTACGGCTAGCGTGCCGGCTTCACCGCAACAACGATCGTTCTTTTCTATTTTCTGAGCGTCGACGGTGGTGATTAAGCTATTCACCGTTTTTAATGGATCTTGTAACTTCATCGGGCTATGGCAAGGGTCGTGATACATGTAGCGAGTACCCGTCACTCCTTCGAGATGAACGCCCTTCTCCAATAAATATTCATGAATATCGACGATGCGGCATCCTGGAAAAATTTTATCGAATTGATAGCCTTGTAACTGGTCGTAACAGGTGCCGCAAGAAACGACAACAGTCTTTATATCAAGATAATTGAGCGTGTTAGCCATGCGATGGAATAACACGCGATTATCGGTAATGATTTTTTCTGCTTTATCAAAATCACCGGAACCCCGTTGCGGATAACCACAGCACAAATATCCCGGCGGTAGCACGGTTTGAACACCCACATGCCAGAGCATGGCTTGCGTGGCTAGACCAACTTGAGAAAACAAACGCTCTGATCCGCAGCCCGGAAAATAAAACACGGCTTCGGTATCCGCATTAGTAGTTTTAGGATTGCGAATGATAGGGACAAATTTATCGTCTTCAATATCAAGCAAAGCGCGCGCGGCCTTCTTGGGCAGATTGCCGGGCATTTTTTTATTGATGAAATGTATGACCTGCTCGCGTACCAAGGGTTTGCCATGAGTGGACGATGGCGCCTTGGTTTGCTTCTTCGCGAATTTTTTCAGTAAGTCATGCGCAAAACGCTGAACCTTATAACCCCAACCCATCATGATTTGGCGGGTAGCATTAATCGTCGCCGGATCAGTAGCGTTAAGAAAAAACATGGCAGCGCTAGTGCCGGGGTTAAACGATTTTTTACCCATCTTGCGCAGCAGATTACGCATATTCATGGAGACATCGCCGAAATCAATATCGACCGGACACGGCGTCAAACATTTATGGCAAACGGTGCAATGATCTGCGACGTCTTCGAATTCTTCCCAATGACGGATCGATATGCCACGACGCGTCTGCTCTTCATACAGAAAGGCCTCAACCAACAAAGAGGTCGCTAAAATTTTATTTCGCGGCGAATACAGCAGATTGGCACGCGGCACATGCGTCGCGCAGACGGGTTTGCATTTGCCGCAACGCAGACAATCTTTAACGCTATTGGTAATGGCACCGATATCGCTCTGTTGCATGATCAGCGATTCATGTCCCATCAAACCAAAGGATGGCGTGTAGGCATTGCGTAAGTCGGCATGCAGATCAGGGGCATTCAATAACTTGCCCTTGTTGAAGCGGCCTTCGGGATCGATGCGCTGTTTGTAATCGCGGAATTCGCCGATCTCTGCATCGGTCAGGAATTCAAGTTTGGTAATACCTATGCCATGCTCACCCGAGATCACTCCATCTAATGAACGTGCCAGCGCCATGATGCGTGCTACGGCAGCATGGGCTGTTTGTAGCATTTGATAGTCGTCGGAATTGACGGGGATATTGGTGTGCACATTGCCATCACCAGCGTGCATATGCAGCGCTACAAAAACACGGCCACGCAAGACGCGTTTATGAATTGCTGAGGTTTCATCAACGATAGGCTTAAATGCTGCACCACCAAAAATCTGACGTAACTGAGTACGTACCTCAGCTTTCCAGGATATGCGTAAAGTACGATCTTGCAGCAAATCGAAGATGGTCACGCCAGGCTGAGCAGCGATACGCGCATCGAATTCTGAGAGGCGTGCTTGATAGCCTAATTCTGCGAGTGTCGATTTAGCAATCACCAACGGTTGCGCGAAATTAGCCAACAACCAAGACCAGCGGGTTTGCACAGACTTCAGGAAAGTACTCGCCTGTGTGACGCGATCTTCAAGTAATTCAGCGGAGGGGATTTCAAATCCCTCGCCATCATCATGCTTACCCAAAGGCAGATTGCCGCGCTCGAAAAAAGCGGATAACTCGCCCAGAAGAGCCAACTTATTCGTTATGGAAAGTTCGATGTTGATGCGCTCTATGCTATCGGTATATTCACCCATACGATCGAGCGGGATGACGACATCTTCATTAATCTTGAATGCGTTGGTATGACGCGCAATCGCTGCTGTGCGCGCACGATCTAACCAGAATTTTTTGCGTGCTTCGGGGCTAACTGCCACAAAACCTTCACCCACACGACTGTTCGCAATGCGTATAACTTCGGAAGTCGCACGAGCTACCGCATCTTCGTCATGACCAACGATGTCACCAAACAAAGCCATCTTAGGCAACACGCCTCGTTTTGATTTGGTGGCATAACCGACTGCACGAAGATAACGCTCATCTAAGTGTTCCAGACCAGCTAATATGGCGCCGCCTTTTTTGGTTTCGGCATCGAGATAGTTTTTAATTTCGACGATGGAAGGAATCGCCTCGCGCGCCTGACCGAAAAACTCTAAACACACGGTGCGCGCATAGCGCGGCATCGTGTGCAAAATCCAGCGTGCCGATGTGATCAATCCATCGCAGCCTTCTTTTTGCACGCCCGGTAAACCTGAAAGAAATTTATCGGTGACGTCTTTACCTAAACCCGCTTTGCGAAATTTGCTGCCATCAATGACTAAAATTTCGGTCTTAAATGGTGCATTGGCATTGCGACGGCCGCGTTCGGTAGGATGGGTCCATTCCAATTTAAAACGCGCAGTTTGTACGTCATGAATTTTTCCCAAGTTGTGATCGAGTCGCGTAACTTCTAACCAATCACCGTTGGGGTCAACCATGCGCCAGCTAGCTAAATTGTCGAGTGCAGTGCCCCACAAAACGGCTTTCTTACCGCCGGCATTCATTGCGATGTTACCGCCGATGCAGGAGGCTTCGGCTGAGGTTGGATCGACGGCAAAAACAAAGCCTGCCTTCTCGGCAGCATCAGCGACGCGTTTAGTAACGACACCGGCGCCTGAATAGATAGTGGCGCATTCGCGCTCTGCACCTGGCAACAGCCGTAGATCTACTTCACCTAAATCTTCTAGCTTTTCGGTGTTGATTACAGCAGACAAAGGCGTCAGTGGAATCGCACCACCGGTGTAGCCGGTACCACCTCCGCGCGGAATAATGGTGAGTCCTAGCTCTATGCATGCTTTCACCAAACCTGCTATTTCTTCTTCTGAGTCGGGTGTGAGAACTACGAATGGATATTCAACCCGCCAATCGGTAGCGTCGGTTACATGCGAGACGCGCGACAGGCCATCAAATTTAATATTGTCTTTGAGTGTGTAACGACCAAGCACGCGTTGCGAACGTCGACGCAAATCCTGCATCTGTCTAAACTCAACAGCAAATTCTTCAACTGCTTTACGCGCTGCGGTTAATAAGGTTTGTACGTGCAAGCTGCGTTGAATTGCGTCTGCATCCTGACCGCTCTCTGCACTCACCGGTTCGCGTCGCTTTTCAACTTCACCCAAACGGTGATACAGCGCATCAATCAATGATTCACGACGCTTTGGATTGTCTAGCAAATCATCTTGCAGATAGGGATTGCGTTGCACGACCCAAATATCGCCCAACACTTCATACAACATGCGCGCAGAACGACCGGTCTGACGAGACGCACGCAAACTCGATAACAATTCCCAGGCAGACTCACCTAGCAAGCGAATAACGATTTCGCGATCAGAAAAAGATGTGTAGTTGTAGGGGATTTCACGCAGCCGCGCGCTGGGATTACCGTGCGGTGCGTTATTCAATAAAGCAGGTATGTGCGCTGGGGCATTCATTGAGAGCTTGTAGACGACGTGTCAAACATGCATTCTAACGTACTGCATTGCACAAAGCGTGGCGTTAACCCCTTGCTTTTGCAAAGCTTTAGCTAGTTTTAGGGTGATTCACACCCATTGACCCAAGCGTTGCCAAATGCCGTCCGGAACGCTTAACAACAAACCGGTAAAAGTGAGGTAACGCAGCAATTTTCCTATCGCCATGTAAAACAAACTCTGAAGGAAGGACATTTTTAGCCAACCAGCGAGTACACACAATGGATCCCCGATCACTGGCAACCAAGATAACAACAAGGTTTTGGGGCCAAATCGCTGCAACCAACCAAACCAGCGGGTCTGTTTTTCCTCTGCAAAAGCACGCTTAGCGCCATAACCCATCGTGTAGCTGATAGCGCCGCCAACGGTATTCCCCGCCGTGGCCACTAGTACCGCAGGCCAAAAAAGCTCGGGATTCATCTTCACCACCGCAAATACCGCCGGTTCTGAGCCCATAGGCAACAGCGTAGCCGAGAGCAAACTGATGATGAACAGGGTGGGTAATCCAACTGAGGGCAGTGACAACACACTCAGTACCGCAGCAATCAGGGAGGCGAGCATGTCAGAGCCAAAGTGAAGATTCAACAAACTATCCCGCGCCTAAGGACAATCTGCAAAGGGAGCCTGAGAAGGCGAATCGCTCAATTATAATGACGCACTATGAGCATTGACTACTTAAAGAAGATTCTGACCTCGCGAGTCTATGACTTGGCAGTCGAAACACCGCTGGAGTTTGCACCGGGTTTGTCCGAGCGCATGGGTAATCGCATTTATTTCAAACGCGAGGACATGCAAAGCGTTTTCAGCTTCAAGCTGCGCGGCGCATATAACAAGATGGCGCAGCTCTCAAGTGCGCAACTTAAACGTGGCGTGATCTGTGCATCAGCAGGAAATCATGCGCAAGGGGTGGCGCTCTCAGCAAGCCACTTGGGATGTAGAGCGCTAATTGTTATGCCGGTGACTACCCCTGCGGTAAAAATTGATGCTGTACGCTCACGCGGCGGTGAAGTGGTTTTGCATGGCGAATCGTATTCGGATGCGTATCAACATGCGCTGACATTAGAAAAAAAACTCAAGCTTACTTTCGTTCATCCGTTTGATGATCCTGACGTCATCGCAGGCCAAGGTACGATAGGTATGGAGATACTGCGCCAGCATCCGGGACCGGTGCATGCCGTGTTTGTGGCAGTCGGCGGCGGTGGCCTCATAGGTGGCGTTGGCGCTTACATAAAACTCGTGCGGCCTGATATAAAAATTATCGGTGTGCAAACAACCGACTCGGATGCGATGACGCGCTCACTGCACTCTGGTCGTCGAGTCACACTAACGGATGTGGGTCTGTTTTCTGATGGAACCGCTGTCAAGCAAGTTGGCGAAGAAACCTTCCGACTCGCAAAAAAATATGTCGACGAAATGGTTTTGGTGGATACCGATGCGGTATGTGCTGCGATTAAAGATGTGTTTACCGAAACGCGCAGCATTTTAGAACCAGCAGGCGCACTGGCTGTGGCTGGCGCCAAAGCCTATGTTGAACGCATGTCGACTCAAAAAACGCCTTTACGCGATGAAACGCTGGTGGCGATTGCCTGTGGCGCCAACATGAATTTTGATCGACTACGCTTTGTCGCAGAGCGCGCTGAAGTGGGTGAAGCGCATGAGGCCGTGTTCGCTGTCACGATACCTGAAGAGCGCGGAAGTTTTCGTCGCTTTTGTCATCTAGTCGGCGCGCGCTCTATTACGGAATTCAATTACCGCATCAATGATGAAAAGCTCGCTCATGTATTCGTCGGCTTACAAGTTGCGAATCGAGCAGAACCGGCAAAGATAGCTCGCCAATTCGACAAGCAGGGATTCAAAACCATTGACCTCACCCATGATGAACTGGCAAAACTTCACATACGGCATTTAGTCGGTGGTAAGAGCGCGCTAGCCTCCGGTGAATTACTGTACCGTTTTGAATTCCCTGAACGGCCGGGTGCGTTGATGCGGTTTTTAGATAGTCTGGCACCGACCTGGAACATTAGCTTGTTTCATTATCGTAGCCAGGGTGGTGATGTGGGGCGTGTGTTGGTGGGTCTTCAAGTACCCAAGGCAGAGATGAAGGTGTTTCGTGATTTCCTAGCCACCATTGGCTTTCGGTCATGGGACGAAAGTCACAATCCTGCTTACCAACTATTCCTGTAAGCTGCTCGCTACTTTTTACTGCTGCTGACATTCATGGATCACTCTGCGCCGGGCTCCGGTTCACCCCTAGGTAAAAGTACCGCCTATGTGAACGAGTACAACCCGCATTTGCTATTTCCTATACCGCGCGCTGAAAAGCGCGCCGAGCTGGGCATTTCTGACTCGCCACCTTTTTTCGGTATGGATGTGTGGACTGCTTACGAAATCTCTTGGCTCAATCTGCGCGGCAAACCTCAGGTAGCGATTGCTACCTTGCTCGTGCCCGCCGACTCACCGAATATCGTCGAATCTAAATCGCTCAAGCTCTACCTAAATTCCTTCAATCAATCTCGTATTGCCGGACAAGAAGCATTACTAGAATTACTGAGTACCGACCTGTCCTCTGCCTTTGGTGCCCCGATACAAATTAAGCTCACGCTGAGTGGCGATTTCGCACAACTCAAAATGGCGGAGCTTGATGGTCACC
>CAINAY010000098.1 GCA_903846425.1 uncultured Noviherbaspirillum sp. | reverse complement strand
CTGCACGTTTTTATATGGTGTCTTGGCTGGGCGAACGAGTGACTGCTGATATACGCAGCGCTGTGTATGCTCATGTATTACGCCAAAGCCCGGAATTTTTTGAAGTCACGCAAACGGGTGAGGTGCTATCGCGCTTAACCACCGACACCACATTGATTCAAACCGTGGTGGGTACTAGCATCTCGATGGCATTACGTAACGTGCTGCTACTAATCGGTGGCTTGCTGATGATGTTTATCACCAGCGTTAAGTTATCTGCCATCATCATTGTGATGCTATTAGCAGTGATACTCCCTATCGTCACCATTGGGCGACGGGTACGGAAACTCTCGCGTGCATCGCAAGATCGTATCGCAGATGCGTCTGGTTTAGCGGGCGAACGACTGAATGCGATTAACGTCGTGCAAGCCTTTGCGCACGAAGATCATGAAGCAAAACAATTCGGTAACGCCGTCGAACGCGCCTTTGTAACTGCGATTGACCGTGTGCGTGCTCGCTCGGTTCTCACCGTTACCGCTATCTTGTTAATTTTTGGTGCTATCGTTTTTGTGCTTTGGCTAGGTGCGCATGCGGTGATGGAAGGTCGCATGAGCGCAGGTGAGTTGGGGCAGTTTGTGTTGTACGCAGCGATCATTGCTGGTGCGATTGGAGCACTCTCTGAAACACTCGGTGATGCACAACGCGCCGCGGGTGCCAGCGAACGCCTGCTTGAATTACTTGCCGAGCGCTCACCTATCGTCTCGCCTGAACATCCAACACCTTTAGTCAAACGTGCAGCGAATGGCGCAAGTTTGCAATTAAATCATCTTAGCTTTAACTATCCTTCAAGGCCCGATCAACCAGCGCTGACTGATTTGTCATTGACTGCTGAACCGGGTGAAACGATTGCTATCGTTGGTCCGTCGGGTGCTGGTAAAACGACGTTGTTTCAGTTGTTGTTGCGCTTTTATGATCCGCAAACAGGTCATATTTTTTTAGATGGTGTCGATATTCGCCAGCTTGATCTGCAGGCTTTGCGCAATGCGATTGGCATCGTGCCGCAAGATACGGTGGTGTTCTCTGCGAATGCCCTAGAAAATATTCGTTATGGTCGCCCCGACGCGACCGATGATGAAGTCATTGAAGCAGCAAAATTAGCTGCAGCCCATGAATTCATAGAACGGTTACCTGAAGGCTATCAATCATTTTTAGGGGAACGCGGCGTGCGCCTTTCCGGTGGTCAGCGTCAGCGCATTGCGATTGCGCGCGCACTACTTAAAAATCCACCGTTGTTGTTACTCGATGAAGCTACCAGTGCCTTAGATGCGGAATCCGAGCGGCTTGTGCAACATGCACTCCAAGCAGCGATGGTGGGCCGAACCACCCTCGTGATTGCGCACAGGCTCGCTACCGTACAACGCGCAACTAAAATTGTGGTGATGGATCAAGGGCGTATCGTGGAAACAGGTACGCACGCATCTCTCGTGGCGGCCGGTGGTCTGTATGCCAGCTTGGCAGCGTTGCAATTTTCAGCCACGATGCAAGGTCCCGCCTAAGAAAGTCTGCTGCCTGCTCCCGCTAGCTAAACGGTTAAAATAGAGGCTTAGCCGGAGTCACTTCAATGCGCCAATACCTCGATTTTATGCGTCATGTCTATGAACATGGCACCACCAAAACAGATCGCACCGGTACCGGTACGCGATCGGTGTTTGGTTATCAAATGCGATTTGATTTGCAAGAAGGCTTCCCCATGGTTACGACCAAGAAGCTGCACTTGAAATCGATTGTTCATGAACTGATCTGGTTTCTGGCCGGTTCAACCAATATCGGCTATCTAAAAGAAAATGGCGTGTCGATTTGGGATGAATGGGCAGATCCGAATGGTGATCTCGGTCCAGTGTATGGTTCGCAATGGCGCTCGTGGCCCACTCCCGACGGTGGCCACATCGACCAGATTAAACAATTGGTCGATCAAATCAAAAATAATCCAGATTCACGCCGATTAATAGTCTCCGCCTGGAATGTAGCTGACATACCGCGCATGAAACTGCCGCCTTGTCATGCCTTCTTTCAGTTTTATGTAGCCGAGGGCAAACTGTCATGTCAGCTGTATCAGCGCAGCGCCGATATTTTTCTAGGCGTGCCTTTCAATATTGCTTCGTATGCCCTACTAACCCACTTGATGGCCGAGCAAACGGGTCTGCAAGTTGGTGATTTCATCTGGACCGGTGGCGATTGCCATATCTACTCAAATCATTTCGATCAAGTACAAGAACAACTCTCGCGCTCAACCTTCCCCTTGCCTACGTTGGTACTCAAACGTAAGCCTGCCTCGGTGTTTGAGTATCGCTATGAAGACATAGAGATCGTCGGCTATGAGTGTCATCCGGCTATCAAAGCACCGGTGGCCGTCTGATGCCTGCTCAACTGACTCTCATCGTCGCAACCGAACGTCACAACGGCATAGGCATACGCAATACCCTGCCCTGGCGCTTGCCCGAAGATCTCGCGTTTTTCAAACGAACCACCACCGGTCACACCATTGTCATGGGCCGTAAGACGTTTGATTCGATTGGCCGTCCATTGCCCAACCGTCGCAGCATCGTCATCACACGTAACCCCGATTGGCAGCATGACGGCGTAGAGACAGCATCTTCTCTGGCACAAGCGGTCGAATTAGCGGGTTCGGGTGAAGCCTTCGTGATCGGTGGCGCCCAGATCTATGTAGAGGCTTTGCCGCTCGCGAGCCGACTGATCGTCACCGAAATTGCTGGGGATTTCGAGTGCGACGCTTTTTTCCCCACGATCGACTCAAGTACCTGGAAAGAGGTCTCACGTGATCCGCATCACTCTGAGGCACTCGAATTAAGTTACGCTTTTGTTATCTATCAGCGCCGCTGAATACATCCCAACTCAACTAGTTAAGGGTGCCATTTAGCACTACGTCATTTAGTACTGCAGATTTCTACCAACACGCTCGCTTATCTGCGAAAATCCGGCTTTCTTTTTTCAGGCCCAGACTTAGCGTCTGCTTCAGGAGCTCGAATGAAATTCCGCTTTCCCATCGTGATCATCGATGAAGACTTCCGTTCCGAAAATACTTCGGGCTTAGGCATTCGTGCGTTAGCCGATGCGATAGAGAAAGAAGGCATGGAGGTCGTCGGCGTCACCAGCTACGGTGATTTGTCACAATTCGCGCAACAGCAATCGCGCGCATCGGCTTTCATACTCTCGATTGATGATGAAGAATTCGGTGGTGGTTCTGACAAGGAAACCGAAGATGCCTTGAAAGCTTTGCGCGCCTTCGTTGAAGAAATTCGCTACAAGAATGCAGACATTCCACTCTATCTGTACGGCGAAACGCGCACCTCACGTCACATTCCAAATGATATTTTGCGCGAACTGCACGGCTTCATTCACATGTTTGAAGATACGCCCGAGTTTGTAGCGCGTCACATTATTCGCGAAGCTAAAGCTTATCTCGATGGATTATCACCGCCTTTTTTCCGTGCACTGGTGCATTACGCGCAAGACGGTTCGTACTCTTGGCACTGCCCTGGCCATTCAGGTGGCGTAGCATTTTTAAAGTCACCGATTGGACAAATGTTTCACCAATTTTTTGGTGAAAATATGTTGCGCGCCGATGTATGTAACGCGGTGGAAGAGCTCGGTCAATTACTCGACCATACCGGCCCCGTTGCAGCTTCGGAACGGAATGCGGCGCGCATTTTTAATGCAGATCACTGCTATTTCGTCACCAACGGAACGTCAACCTCTAACAAAATGGTTTGGCATTCCACTGTCGCCCCCGGTGATATCGTAGTGGTTGATCGTAACTGCCATAAATCAGTACTGCACTCCATCATTATGTGCGGTGCGATTCCTGTATTTTTGATGCCAACGCGCAATCATCTGGGCATCATTGGACCAATACCGATCGAAGAATTCAAGATGGAAAACATCATGAAGAAGATCGAGGCCAATCCTTTTGCACGCGAAGCAAAAAACAAAAAACCACGCATCCTGACCATCACGCAATCCACTTACGATGGCGTGATCTACAACGTCGAAACTATCAAGAGCATGCTCGATGGTGAAATCGATACGCTGCATTTTGATGAAGCATGGCTGCCACATGCCAGCTTTCATGATTTTTACAAAGACATGCATGCCATCGGCAAAGACCGGCCGCGTGCAAAAAAATCGTTGATCTTTTCAACGCAATCGACCCACAAACTACTGGCTGGCTTGTCGCAGGCATCGCAGATTTTGGTGCAAGAATCAGAAACGGTACAACTCGATCGCGACAGCTTTAATGAAGCCTACTTGATGCATATCTCAACCTCGCCGCAGTACGCGATCATCGCCTCATGCGATATTGCTGCGGCCATGATGGAACCTCCCGGCGGAACGGCGCTGGTTGAAGAAAGTATTTTAGAAGCGCTCGATTTCCGTCGCGCGATGAAAAAGATTGATCAGGAATGGGGACAAGATTGGTGGTTCCAAGTCTGGGGACCAGAAACGTTTGCTGAAGAAGGTATCGGCGAACCATCGGACTGGATGATCAATGGCAAAGACCAGTGGCATGGATTTGGAAAAATCGAATCCGGCTTCAATATGCTCGACCCGATCAAAGCCACTATCGTTACACCGGGTCTGTCACTCGATGGTCATTTCGGCGAAACAGGTATTCCCGCTTCTATCGTAACTAAGTATCTCGCTGAACATGGCGTGATCGTAGAAAAAGCGGGTCTATATTCCTTCTTCATCATGTTCACGATTGGTATTACTAAGGGCCGCTGGAATACGCTGCTAACCGCGCTACAGCAGTTCAAAGATGATTACGACAAGAATCAACCGATGTGGCGAATCCTACCGGAATTCACTGCAGCGAATCCGCATTACGAGCGCACTGGCTTACGCGATTTGTGTCAGAAGATTCACGACATGTACAAATCCTACGATGTCGCGCGTTTAACTACCGAGATGTATTTGTCAGATATGCTGCCCGCGATGAAGCCTTCGGATGCCTTTGCCAAAATGGCTCACAAAGAAATAGAACGCGTGCCTATCAATGAACTAGAAGGCCGAGTAACAGCAATCTT
>CAINAY010000097.1 GCA_903846425.1 uncultured Noviherbaspirillum sp. | reverse complement strand
TTACAGATAACGACATTTTCATCTGCGTGATTTGCTTGATAGGCGCATTCATTGAGTTATCGCTTGAGATGCCGCATAGACTCAACATTTGCATATTTTGCTTAAGGATCGCCTCAAGATAACGGGCTTGTAATAGAGGTGGTTTTGCACACCTTACATTTCATTAGTGCGACTAAAAACTTGTTAGAAATGAGGAGTGCTGAGAGTTTTCTGAGCGCTTAATCATCCCTTAAAAATGGTTGGCGCTTGTATCCTGACTTGCTTGGATCGATTCCAAGGTAAACCATAATAAATAGATAATTATTTACATATTCATTTGATAATTTCGCAAGTGAAATGTGATGTGGTTTGTGAAATTTAATAAATAAATAACAATTATTACGGAGCCGTCATGATTGAGATCTGTTTGGCTCAGTATTATTGGATTGAGACTGTCATTTTCCCTGTATTCCTTTGTATTTAGGGCACTTAAACGAGTACTTCGTTTCCACCTTGGTTTGATTGCTGAGAATTTTATTGTGAATATAGTATGAAAATTCTTCTTATAGAAGATGAGATCAAAATTGCAGAATTCACTATTCTGGGTCTGACGTCTGCCGGATTTAAAGTGACGCACGTCACCAATGGAGCCGCTGGGCTGGCAGCTATGCTGGAGGGCGGGTATGACTTGGTGATATTGGATGTGATGCTGCCAGCATTGAATGGTTTTGAGGTGTTAGAAAAAGCGCGTGACTTGGGCAGCAAGATCCCAGTAATTTTTCTTACAGCCAAAGGGGAGCTTCCCAACCGGCTCAAGGGTTTTGAAATGGGTGGAGATGATTACATTTCCAAGCCATTTTTTGTCGAGGAATTAGTTGCTCGCTTAAAAGCGGTTAAGGCAAGAAAAAATAATGATGATCCCGATGAAATCGTGGTGGGTGAGGTCTGTTTAAACAAAGTGAGTAATCGTGTGTCATGGCAAGGCAATTCAACCTTGCTGAGTCAACGTGAATTTAGTTTGGTGGAATTCTTGATGCGCACCCCGGGGCATATTTTTTCTCGCCAGGAGATTTTGAAGCATGTTTGGGCCATTAACTTTAATCCGGAAACCAATGTGGTGGATGTCTATATTCAACGAATTCGTAAAAAAATAAACAGAAACCAGCCTGAGGGCATTGAGTTTCCGATTGAAACCATTCGCGGTGTCGGCTATCGATTTTGCGATGAATCAAAAGTCAGTGCATGAGGAATTCACTCCGCTGGAAGATATTCGGCAACATCCTGCTTGCCGTATTTATTATCTTCGTCGTCAATCGAATTATTGCGCAAAGGCTCACCCCAGCGGCGGTCAAAAGTAGCATCAAAGAATATATAGGAAGATCAGTAGAGTCATGCAAAGACGTTGCGGATAACCGTGACCGTTTTTTTGGATGTGCACTGCAAAACAGTGACGATGTCATTTACGGCGGTTTGGCGAAGCACTATGTCTTATGTCTTCCAGAGGTGAGTTCTTCATCTGAACAGCCAGAGATCTGCAATCAGATTCGTGGGATGAGCTCGAATGACTCAGCTGAATTATTATCGACCGCGGTAGAAATTAGTGAACACAAGGTGAATGATGAGATCTGGTTTGCAGCCAGATCAAAATCTAATCCTGCGGGGCTAATGGTAGTTACTCGACAGTTTGACATCGATAACTATGTATATTCTTTGTGGAACTTGCGAGCGCAAGTAATTACCTTTACAGCTCCTTTTATCATTGTATGTTTGCTGATTCTTACGTGGTATTGCAGCAGCTTGATTATGGCGCCGATTCGCCAGATTGAAGAGGCTCTCAAAAAACTATCGTCGAAAAATCTTGATCAACCCATGGATATAATTCCAGTCTACAAGGAATTTGATAATTTCATCGCTGTGTTTGAATTGCTGAGAATTCGACTGAATGAAAGTTTTGTGCAAGCCCGCCGTTTTGCAGGCGACGCATCGCATGAATTAAAAACACCATTGACTATTCTTCGAGGGAATGCAGAGCGCGTGATCGCGCGCTTACCTACCGGTTCAGAAGAGCAAATACGAATGCGTTCAGTGGCAGATGAGGTGGAGCGCCTGATTGAAATTACCGAAAAATTACTATTT
>CAINAY010000096.1 GCA_903846425.1 uncultured Noviherbaspirillum sp. | reverse complement strand
TCAACGTTTGCATGCGTCAGAGTCGCTGAATGTTTAGTGATAATTTAGGCATTTTCAACAATGATGCCTTCAATGATATTAGCAACGTCTTCGCAGCGATCGGTCACCGTTTCGAGAAGTTCATAAATTGCCTTAAGCTTAATCAGATTCCGGACATCGCCCTCCTCACGAAACAGCTTAGACATTGCAGCACGCATGACGTGATCTGCATCAGATTCTAATCGGTCAATTTCAGCACAAATGGATAACATTTCACGCGCGTTATTCATGTTGTCCAACAAGGAAACACACGCCAATACTTTTTCACAACATGACTGACAAAGTTCAGCCAGACGTTTGGCTTCCGGTGTAATAGCCTTGATGTCGTAGAGAGAAATAGTTTGTGCTACATCTTCCATCAGATCAATGATGTCATCCATACGATTAATGAGCTGATGAATATCTTCCCGGTTAAGTGGCGTGATAAAGGTCGCGTGCAGCAATTCAAGTGCCGCATGCGTCACTTTATCGGCTTGCTTTTCGATGGTTTCAATAGCGTGAACACGGTGTTCTAGATCATCGAAATTCGTCATTAGCGACACTAGTTCTTTGCTACCCTTTACGCACAATTCTCCGTGCTGAATGAAAAACTCAAAGAATTTGCCCTCGGTGGGCATTAGACGTCCAAACATATAGGCTCCTACGTTTTGGAAATATTTTATGCAGAAATTACTCTGAGCCGTACACAGGCGCGCTACCTGTGTAATTTTCAAATTTTGTGAACTGACCCAAAAAGGTCATGCGAACACTGCCGATAGGACCATTACGCTGCTTGCCGATAATGATCTCAGCCATACCTTTTTCAGGTGAGTCTGGGTTATAAACTTCATCACGGTAGATGAAAAGAATCAAATCAGCATCTTGCTCAATAGCACCCGACTCTCGCAGGTCTGACATCACAGGACGCTTGTTAGGGCGTTGTTCTAGCGAACGATTAAGCTGAGAAAGAGCAATCACTGGACAATTCAATTCTTTCGCCAAGCCTTTTAAGTTTCGCGAAATTTCAGAAATCTCTGTCGCCCTATTCTCGCCCGGCGAATTGGCTGACATGAGCTGTAGATAATCGACAATGATCAAACCTAGTTTCCCGCACTGTCGTGCCAATCGACGCGAACGTGCACGCAACTCAATCGAGGACAACGCCGGCGTTTCATCGATAAAAATTTGCGCATCATTCAACTTCTGAATAGCATGCGTTAAACGCGGCCAATCTTCATCATTAAGCCGACCTGTACGCAAACGATGCTGATCAAGCCGACCCACTGAGCCCAGCATACGCATAGCTAACTGAGAGCCACCCATCTCCATAGAAAATATAGCGACAGGCAAACCACTATCGGTCGATACATGCTCACCTATGTTCACCGAGAATGCCGTTTTACCCATCGATGGACGGCCGGCCACGATAATTAAATCACCCGGCTGCAAGCCCGATGTCATGCGATCGAGATCAACAAAGCCTGTAGGCACGCCCGTGATGTCGTTAGGATTTTCGCGGTTATAAAGTTCATCAATGCGCTCAACCACTTGCGTGAGCAAAGGCTGTATTTCCTGAAATCCCTGAGTGCCACGTGAGCCTTCTTCAGCGATAGCAAAAATTTTCGATTCCGCCTCATCAAGCATTTGCTTAACTTCTTTGCCCTGCGGATTAAACGCAGAACCGGAAATCTCATCAGAAACAGAAATCAACTTACGCAGAATGCCACGATCACGAACTATTTCTGCGTAGCGACGAATGTTGGCGGCTGAAGGAGTGTTTTGAGCTAGGGCATTTAAATACGATATTCCACCAATTTCATCAGCTTTGTTAGCCGAGGAAAGCGATTCAAAAACAGTGATGACATCAGCGGGCCGGGAGCCGCTAATCAATCTGGCAATATGTTGAAAAATCAGGCGATGGTCGTAACGATAGAAATCTTCAGGACTAACAAAATCGGCAATTTTGTCCCACGCTGAATTATCCAGCAATAAACCACCTAAAACAGACTGCTCCGCCTCAATGGAATGAGGAGGAATTCGAAGTGAATCTACCTGCGGATCGGATCGTTCGTTCATAAGGTCCGATTATACCCGCTCGCTCTCGAGCAAAAATCTAAAACCATGGTTTCTGCGTTGCCTAATTATTTGTAAGGCTTTTACTAGTTAAAAGATAGGTATGCTCTTTTTGGGAGTTATATGCAGCGATTTTTGAGGCTGCAAAAAAGGGCAAAAAAATAGCCGGGTTAACCCGGCTATTTTTAAGATCAATGACGTAGCTTTCAAATTACGAATGATCGCCAACAACGTTGATTTTTACTTCTGCAATCACATCCGTGTGAAGAGCAACAGCCAATGCGTGCTCGCCTGTGGTCTTCAATGGACCTGTAGGCATACGGATTTGCGATTTATCAACGGTAAAGCCTTGCTTGCCCAGTGCATCAGCAATATCGTGATTGGTAACTGAACCAAACAAACGACCATCAACGCCTGATTTTTGCGTGATTTGAACAGTCATACCTGATAACTTATCGCCTTGTGCTTTAGCCGTAGCCAATTTCGCTGCAGCGATTTTTTCTAACTCAGCACGCTTTGCTTCAAACTCAGCAATAGCTTCTGCCGTTGCACGGCGAGCCATACGTTGTGGAATTAAAAAATTACGGGCGTAACCATCTTTAACGCGAACCACGGCACCAAGATCACCGAGATTAGCCACTTTTTCCATCAAAATAACTTGCATGTTTTTCTCCAGATTTCTTTGCTAGGACGCAGCGATTAAGCGTTGTGCAGATCGGTATACGGCAACAGTGCTAAGTAACGCGCACGTTTGATTGCTGTATCCACCTGACGCTGATAATGCGCGCGTGTGCCCGTTAGGCGTGCAGGCATGATCTTGCCATTTTCCTGAACAAAGTCTTTCAGAGTATCTACATCTTTGTAATCAACTTGTTCAACATTAGCCACGGTGAAGCGGCAGAATTTTTTACGCTTAAACAGTGGGTTTTGCTGTTTGCGTTTTTCTTTCAACTTGCTCTTATCGAATTTTTTACCAAATGCCATGGTCGGCTCCTGAATCTTTATTTACTCAATGTTTTGTAATGCGGTGAGATGAAATATCAGACTTCGACTGTTACGGTTTTTTCGGGCTAAAAACCCAGTAAACCGAAACTCACTGCCTAACTTTTCCTGTGCCAGTTGTTGAGCTATTTGTCCCGCAGCTAAAGCTGCCATTTCAAATTCAACTCGCCTACTAATGCCAGCTTCTACTTGTTCTGATTCGTGTATCAGTTTTGCTGACACGATCGGTATACCAGCAGGGCTGTAGCGCACAACATCACGCTCGGCCAGGATTGCTACGCACTGAAATCTGTTCTCACCTCGCTCTATCAATCTTATATGTGCCGGTTAAGCCGCCTGAACGTCAGAACGTGAAGTCTTAGCAGCATCTTCGCGTTGAACGCTCTTCATAATTGGCGACGGTGCAGTCTCGGCTTTTTTCATACGGACTGTTAAGTGGCGCAGCACTGCATCATTGAATTTGAAACCAGTCTCGATTTCAGCGAGCGTTTCGCCATCGCACTCAATGTTCATGCAAACGTAGTGAGCTTTCGCAAGTTTCTGAATCATGTAAGCCATCTGGCGACGGCCCCAATCTTCAATGCGATGAATCTTGCCGCCGCGACCGGCAACAAGTCCTTTGTAGCGTTCGATCATCGCAGGCACTTGCTCGCTTTGATCTGGATGGACAATAAAAACTATTTCATAGTGACGCATCATTTCTCCTTATGGACGGATTACAGAATTGCCCACCTCGGCGTCAGGACGAGTGTGGGAAGAGGAAAGCCCGCGATCATACTAGGTTCAGAGCAATTACTCAATATCTTCAGAGACTTAAGCTAAATAGATCAAGTCGGCACAAAGGGGGGACGGGAGAAAAAGTTCTTGCTTTTTACTAAATGCTGTATAAAACTACAGGCTGTTTATAAAAACAGGCCTAAAAGGGAATCCCAACATGATTAAGCTGACTGCGCGCCAAGAAGAGATTCTGGGACTCATCCGGGATGCCATCGAAAAAACTGGATTCCCGCCTACCCGTGCCGAAATAGCCACTGAACTGGGTTTCCGTTCTGCTAACGCCGCCGAAGAGCATCTGCAAGCCTTGGCTCGCAAAGGCGCAATCGAAATCTCGCCCGGTACCTCGCGAGGGATTCGACTGCTAGATAGACCGGCTGATGGCAAAAAAATTCGTCGTCCGGGCATCCCGCAGATGGTTTTACCCCACCCCGGCCTGATGCAACTATCACTTCCACTGATTGGTCGAGTGGCCGCAGGTTCACCGATTTTGGCCGAAGAGCACGTCTCCGCCACCTACCAAGTAGACCCCTCATTATTCACTGCCAAACCGGATTACTTACTTAAAGTACGCGGCATGTCGATGCGCGACGCTGGCATTCTGGATGGTGACCTGTTAGCCGTGAAAAAGACCGACAGCGCACGTGATGGCCAAATTGTCGTGGCACGTTTGGATGATGATGTCACCGTTAAACGCTTCCGTCGCAATGGTTCATCGATTGAATTACTGCCAGAAAACCCAGACTTTGATGTTATCCGCGTTGAGCCAGGCAGCCATGAATTTGCCCTCGAGGGCTTAGCCGTGGGATTGCTGCGCGCTTGGGGCTAAGGCTGCAACGTAGGCTCGTATCACGCAGATTAATCCTTGTTTCGGCGTTTTCTGTGATGAAGTAGTTGATTCGCGATACCGCGCAAAATATTCACTTCTTCCGTCTCTAGCGAAGTGCGCGCAAAAAGACGGCGCAGACGTGACATGAGTTTTTTCGGGTTGTGCTGATCAAGAAACTCCATTTCAATCAGCGCTTTTTCCAGATGTACGAACATGCCTTCAATTTGTTCATTCGTAGCCAGATCTCCCGTAAACCCCACTTGATCTTTACCCTTGTCGGCAGTGCTTGCAAGCCCTGCCATCCTGCACTCATAGGCCACAATCTGCACCGCTTGCGCCAAGTTCAAGGAACCATACTCAGCATCCGTTGCTACCGTAACAATCGCCTGACATTTTTCAACCTGCTCATTCGATAATCCATAGCGCTCGCTGCCAAACACGACCGCCGCACGTAAAGCATTAGTCGATTGCAGATGATTGGCCAGTGATCTGGGTTCAAAGCGCGGCGGCGAAAATTCCCGTAGTCGCGCCGACAAAGCTACGCAAAAATTACATCCTTCCAGTGCCTCTTCCAATGAATTGACGATTCGAGCCTTAGTTAAGACTTCGGTGGCACCGCTCGCAAAGGCAATCGCATCCTCATGCAAGAGCACATCTGGATAACGGGGGTTCACTAAAACCAGCTCGGAAAACCCCATCGTTTTCATAGCGCGAGCAGTCGCGCCGACATTGCCAGGATGACTGGTATCGACCAATACAAAGCGCAAGCGCTGCGCTAGTGGCACTGACATTGGTAAAGAATTCGAGGTCTGATTCATTTAGAATAGCGAACTTGCGTGGCCACAGCGAATCTCCGATGGCTGCATTGTTCATTTAACTCATTGCTGTCACGTCAGACTATCCGACGTGACGATCAAGACCGGATTTTAACGGAACGCTCATGCATCCCATGATCAATATTGCGGTGAAAGCCGCTCGTCGTGCCGCCTCAGTCATCACACGCGCCTCTTTCGAGGTAGAGCAATTACGCGTGACTCACAAAGGGCACAACGATTTTGTGACCGAAGTCGACCAAGCAGCTGAGCAAGCCATCGTCGACGTACTCCGGCAAGCCTACCCAGATCATGCCATCCTCGCCGAAGAATCCGGCGCATCAGCCAATCTACAAAAAGATAGTGAATACGTTTGGATCATCGATCCTTTAGACGGCACCACCAATTTTATTCATGGCTTTCCTCAATATGCCGTTTCTATCGGCTTACAGCACCGTGGGCAAATTACCCAAGCCGTTGTTTATGACCCCACGCGCAACGAACTCTTCACAGCCAGCAAAGGTGCGGGTGCATTTTTAAATGACAAACGCATACGCGTCACTAAACGCGACAAACTCGCCGATGCATTGATCGGCACCGGATTTCCCTATAGCGATTTGTCGGGACTCGATGAGTACGTCAAGATGTTTCACTTAATGACGCAAAAATCGGCAGGGCTTCGTCGCCCCGGTGCCGCTGCATTAGATTTAGCTTACGTTGCCGCAGGCAGGCTAGATGGTTTTTTCGAAAAAAATCTCAAACCATGGGACATCGCTGCCGGAACACTTCTGATTACCGAGGCTGGCGGTATCGTCGGTGATTTCCATGGCGAAGCCGACTATCTTTACAAAGGCGATGTGATTGCCGGTTCACCTAAAATCTTTTCGCAAATGTTGAACGTGCTCTCACCCTTCGCTTGACGATCATCACAATCTAATTAATCGAACACTAAGCAGCTCTGTTACACTTCGGGTTCTGCAGTAATTGTTCCAGTCTTCTTACTGCCTCTCCTGATTCATCCCCTCTGGCCTGTGACTGGCGCCCTGATGCGGCGGCGGGTCGATTTTTATCCCTATATATGTCATTTGCTGAACTCGGCTTGTCCGAAGCCATCGTGCGCGCCGTCACGGAAAACGGTTATACCCAACCCACTCCTATCCAAGCTCAGGCTATTCCAGCTGTTTTAAAAGGTGGTGATCTACT
>CAINAY010000095.1 GCA_903846425.1 uncultured Noviherbaspirillum sp. | reverse complement strand
GTCTGGGCTTGGTTGGTGTGGGTAAATCTTTACCGGTTTCTAGCCATTTTTTTAATTCGTGCTCAATGAGAGTAATCAGTTCGCGATAACTGTCGGCGTAGTTTGGCTCGCTCACTAGAAAGGAATCTAAGGCATAACCAGTACGCGTGGTCTGAACTTTTGCGTCCAAAATACTAAAATTTTTATGATCAAAATAACTGCAGATTTGAGCAAATAAATCTGGGCGATCGGGTAGGTATGCCATTACGTGTAAACCTTCACCCACGGGGCCTAGTCGGCAGCGAACTACCGGTGACTTGGAATCAACATGCTCGCACAATACTCGGGTTTGCCAAGCAATTTCGGTGGCATCGTGTCTTAGGAAATAACCCACGTCCAGAGTTTTCCAAAGTGCTTCATGGGCGTTTTCGGGCAGGCCAAACAGTCGCAAACTGGCGATTGCTTCCTTCTGACGGTTTCGCAATTCTCGATCCGGTGAAGGCGCTTCACCGCCCATCACCCGTAAACTCATACGGTACAGATCTTCGAGTAATTTACCTTTCCAGGCATTCCAGACTTTCGGGCTGGTGCCGCGAATATCAGCAACCGTCAATAAATAAAGTGCAGTCAGATGACGCTCATCTTTAACTATGTTGACGAAGGCGCTAATAACATCGGGATCGGACAGATCTTGTTTTTGTGCGACCTGTGACATAAGTAGGTGATGCTCTACCAAAAAAATCACAAGATGTGATTCTTCTTTAGACAGGCCATGCTCTCGACAAAAACGTCGTGCATCTTCTTTACCTAAATGGGAGTGATCACCACCTCGTCCTTTGGCGATATCGTGAAAGAGTGCCGCCACGTAGATAAGCCAGGGATGCGGGAAATTCGCCATCAACTGACTACAGAACGGATATTCATGCGCATGCTCAGGAATTGCAAATCGGCGCACATTTCGAAGTACCATCAAGATATGCTGGTCGACGGTATACACATGGAATAAATCATGTTGCATCTGACCGATGATGCGACGGAAAGCCGGTAAATAGCGTCCTAATATCGATAGCTGATTCATGTGCCTTAGCGCGTGAGTAACTCCTTTAGGTGACTGCAGGATTTGCAAAAAGAGGTAGCGATTAATTGGCGCGCGGCGAAATTGTGCATCGATACGTGAACGTTCATGCCAAAGCGCACGCTGTGTGCGTGCGGTCATGCCTTTTAGTTTGCCGTGCTGCTCTAACAATAGAAAAATTTCCAACATCGATGAAGGAACTTCTTCGAATATTTTGTCGTGTGCGATGTCTATCATTCCGTTGACTTCGTTGAAACGGACATTCACAGGACGCGAAACACTCGGTTGTGGAAAAAGATGGGCTTCAATATTTTGCAGTAGCAGGCTATTTAATTGCGTGACTGCTTTCGCCGCCCAGTAATAACGCTGCATCAAGACTTCACTAGCGCGTCGCGTCGCAGTAGTTGCAAAACCGAAGGTTTCCGCGACAGAGCCTTGTACATCAAACACCAGTCTGTCTTCACGGCGCTGGGTATGTAAATGAAGGCGTATGCGTATATCTTTGAAGGCGCGTTCTTTTTGAGCTAGCTGACGTGCCTCGGTAAGCGTGATCAGATCGTTTGCGGCGAGTTCACGCCATGATTGGCCCAAGCCTGCGGCCTTCGCGACCCATAAGATCACTTGCAGGTCACGCAATCCACCGGGGCTTTCCTTGCAATTAGGTTCTAGGCTGTAGGGTGTGTTTTCGTATTTGACGTGACGCTGTCTAAGCTCAAGTATTTTTGCTTGAAAATACGCACGTGAATCCATCGCTAGTGCAAAGCGTTCGCGCAGTGTTTCAAATAGAGTTTTGTTGCCGCATAAACGACGAGCCTCGAGTAGGCTGGTTTGTACGGTAATGTCAGCCGATGACTCGGTCATGCATTCGTCTACAGTGCGAATGCTATGGCCAATCTCTAAGCCCAGGTCCCACAGCATTTGCACCAGTCGCTCTAACTTTTCGCGCTGCTTGGCATCGGGCGCGTGCGGCAAAAGAATTAACAGATCAACGTCAGAATAAGGAAACAGTTCGCCGCGACCGTAGCCACCCACAGCAATCAGCGTTGTAGAAGCGGGCATAGAAAAATTTTTCCATGCAGCGATCAGGACTTTATCGGTCGCCTGTCGCATGGCTTTGAGTAGTCGCTCTGGCCTACGATTTTTTTCGTAAGCGCTGACGATAAGTTGGCGCTCTTGCTTTAGCTGCTCGCGCAGTAAAGTTGCCAGAGCGGCGGTATCAGGCAAGGGCGGCAATACTGCCGGCATGATGTTCTTTGATAAAGGAGGGTGGTGCTGGCATCTGGGGAGAGATGGTTAGCACTTCAAATCCAGTTTCAGTCACCAGTACAGTGTGCTCCCATTGAGCGGAGAGGCTGCGATCGCGAGTTTTAATTGTCCAACCATCACCCATTTCACGGATTTCGCGACGCCCTGCATTAATCATAGGTTCGACAGTGAAAATCATACCTGCGCGTAGCTCTGCCAAGGTGCCGGGGCGACCATAGTGAAGCACTTGCGGCTCTTCATGAAAAACTTTACCGATGCCGTGCCCGCAAAATTCACGCACCACAGAAAACCCTGCCGCTTCCGCGTGCTGCTGTATTACGTGGCCAATGTCACCGAGGTGGGCGCCGGGGCGAATTTTAGAAATGCCTAGCCACATGCATTCATAGGTGATGTCACCTAGCCGTTTGACAAGTATGGAAGGTTCACCAACGTAAAACATGCGACTAGTATCGCCGTGATAACCATCTTTGATGACGGTGATATCGAGGTTAACGGCATCACCGTTTTTTAATACCTTGTCGCCGGGAATGCCATGACACACCACGTCGTTGATCGATGTGCAGATCGATTTAGGGTAAGGCGTGTAACCAGGGGGGCAGTAATTAAGCGGTGCAGGGATACATTGTTGAACGTCAACCATGTAGTCATGGCAGAGCTTATCTAGTTCTCCGGTGCTGATTCCGGCGCGTACATAGGGTGCGATGAAATCGAGAACTTCCGCCGCTAGCTTGCCAGCGATGCGCATGCCTTCGATATCTTCAGCAGTTTTGATGGAAATGGAACCCATGAGATGGTGTCAGCTAGGGCGTGATGAGCGCCAAATGATTCAGAGAAGACAAAATTATAGTCGAGCCGGGTGTTTACTGGGCCGTGGCCAGCTATGTTGTTAAAAATGCCGAAATTCGTATACAATCGCGGGTTAGCTTTAGCGTGATCGGCATTTTTGGCTGTTCAAGCGGAGTAGAAGCTAATTACGTTATCTTTTTTATAAAACACGAGCCTGTATCGTCAAGGGTGCCCGCGGTAGTTACTAAGGGTTACTGATCAGGCCCCAGACCCAACCCTGGAGAGTCTTACATGTCAGTTACCATGCGTGAAATGCTGGAAGCCGGTGTCCATTTCGGTCACCAAACTCGCTTCTGGAACCCAAAGATGGCCCCGTTCATATTCGGTCATCGCAACAAAATTCATATCGTCAATCTGGAAAAGACCATGCTTCATTTCCAGGAGGCGACAAAATACATACGTCAGCTATCCGCCAATCGCGGCACCGTTCTCATGGTAGGCACCAAGCGCCAAGCACGCGACATTATCGCCGCTGAAGCGCAGCGCGCTGGCGTTCCCTTCGTTGACCAGCGCTGGCTGGGCGGCACGTTGACCAACTTCAAAACCATCAAAACATCTATCAAGCGCCTAAAAGAAATGGAAGCTGCGGTTGCTGATGGTTCGGTTGAAAAAATGGCGAAAAAAGAAGCGCTGTTGTTTCATCGTGAATTAGAAAAACTCAACAAAGCCATCGGCGGCATTAAAGACATGAACGGTGTGCCGGATGCGATTTTTGTGATCGATGTTGGCTACCACAAAGGTGCCATCACTGAAGCCGCAAAGTTGGGTATTCCAATCATTGGTATCGTTGACACTAATCACTCGCCAGCCGGTGTGACGTATGTCATTCCAGGTAATGATGATTCGTCTAAAGCGATTACTTTGTATGCGCGCGGCGTAGCCGATGCCATCCTTGAAGGCCGTTCAAACGCTGTGAATGACATCGTTGAAGCCGTTAAAGGTGGCGCTGATGAATTTGTCGAGGTTAGCGGACAAGCTTAATAAGCCCGTCTGCCAGTCCTGAATTATCAGGACGGAGAAACTGGGGCAACGAAGGTTAGCCC
>CAINAY010000094.1 GCA_903846425.1 uncultured Noviherbaspirillum sp. | reverse complement strand
TTTGATGTAATCCCAGATTTTCTTGGTGACATCCGTACGTGGAAGTGGATTTGCACCGACTACCGCTGCCAGAACAGCTGACGGGGTCAAGGGTTTCATGAATGCTGCATTTGGCTTGCGAGTAGTTTTCTTAGCGGCGGCTTTTTTTGCAGGCGCTTTTTTAGCGACTACTTTTTTAGCGACTGCTTTTTTGGCGGGAGCCTTCTTCGCTACGACTTTTTTTGCTGCTACCTTCTTGGCGGCTGGCTTTTTGGCCGGCGCCTTCTTGGCTGCCTTTTTAGCTGCAGGTTTCTTTGCAGCGGATTTTTTGGCGGCCGCTTTTTTGGCTGTAGCCATGTGTGAACCTCCTATGCTGTGTTGACTAACTGTTGCGCAAGTTTACGCACCGCCAATAGTCTTAGGGTTTTGACTGTGACGCAAGTGTTTTTTATCAGTTTTTTTCGATTTTCTCCTATGAGAGTGACATACATCTCAATATTTTCGCTCTGGGGAATTAGGCGAGCATACTTTAAGCGCGCCAAAGGATAGAGAGAGGCGCGTCATAGGAGAAGGTGAAATGCCTTGAAAACTGCGATTAAAACTAGCTTTCAAGAGCGGGTCAGAGGGGTTAAATAACCAAGAGCTGTATCGAATCGGGCGTGTTAACGCATACCCGGCATCATCCCTTTCATGCCGCGCATCATCTTCATCATGCCGGCACCTTTAAATTTTTTCATCATGGATTGCATCTGATCAAACTGCGAGAGCATGCGATTGACCTCTTGTACCTGCACGCCTGCGCCAGTTGCGATACGCCTCTTGCGTGAGGCTTTAATCAGGTCGGGTTTGGAGCGTTCCTGCTGAGTCATAGCGTTAATAATGCCTTCCATGCGGCGTATTTGCTTTTCCGCTTGGTCGACATTTTTCCCTGCGGCGGCCTGTTGTAGTTGAGCAGGGAGCTTGTCCATCAGTCCCGATAGTCCACCCATTTTTTTCATTTGCGAGAGCTGCGCTTTAAAGTCATTCAGATCGAATTTACCGCCGCTCTTTATTTTGTTAGCCAGATCTTCTGCGGCGGCGACATCAATACCTTTGCGAGCTTCTTCGACCAGCGCGAGGATGTCGCCCATGCCCAAGATACGATTAGCCATTCGCTCTGGATCGAAAGGCTCTAGTCCATCGAGCTTTTCTGCGACTCCTGCAAATTTGATCGGTTTACCCGTGATGTGGCGCACCGAGAGTGCGGCGCCACCGCGCGAATCACCATCCAGTTTGGTGAGAACGATACCTGTCAGTGGCAGAGCGTCATTAAATGCTTTGGCGGTATTAACAGCATCCTGACCCAGCATGGCGTCAACCACGAACAGCGTTTCAATAGGATTGAGTGCGGCATGCAGCTCGCTGATTTCCTTCATCATGGCTTCATCGATACCCAGTCGACCTGCGGTATCGATAATCAGCACTTCGTGATGATGCTTCTTTGCGTGATCAAGAGCTGCGAGTGCAATCGCGACTGGTTTCTCAGAGGTCTCAGACGGGAAGAAATCAGCGCCGACTTGGGCTGTGACGGTTTGTAGCTGACCAATAGCAGCAGGTCGGTAAACGTCAGTCGATACAGTAAGAACTTTTTTCTTTTTCTGCTCTTTTAGATATTTCGCTAATTTACCGACCGTCGTTGTTTTACCCGCGCCTTGTAAACCCGCCATGAGAATGATGGCGGGTGGCTGTGTTGCGAATGAGAGTTGCCTAGCTTCGATTCCAATATCTGAACCCATCAGCTTAGCCAGTTCATCATGCACCACGCCAACTAGTGCTTGACCTGGTGTTAAGGAGCCGATGACTTCTTCGCCTAGCGCTTTTTCTTTAACGCGACTAATGAACTCACGCACTGCGGGCAAGGCGACATCGGCTTCAAGCAGCGCAACACGTACCTCGCGCAACATTTCGGCGGTATTCGACTCAGTCAGTCTGGCCTCTCCGCGCATGGTCTTGACGACCTTAGAGAGGCGTTGGGTCAGGTTATTTAGCATGAGTGGGAATCCGTGGTGATCGTGGTGATGGGGTGCTGCGCGTAAGTGCGGCAAAGAATATAGCGTTGGTTAGCTGCACGACTCATTAACACTCAAGATTTTATCGCAGACTCGTCGTTTGCCTCCAATTAGTGCTCAATTACATGGTGTAAACTAGCCCAATGCAACTTCCTCTCATTCATGCCGCTGGACTTCTTTACGTTATCTGTGCGCTTCTGCCAGAGCAAAAGCGCAGTCTGATCGCTGCAGGAACATTGCTCGCGTGGCTGCTACACGGTATTGCACTGGGGACCATGGTGCTCACTCCCGATTTTTTGAGGCTGGGTTTTGCCATTATGTTGTCAGCAGCTCTGTGGCTGACAGTGGCGGCGTATTGGATTGAAAACCTTAACTTTTCCGTCGACGGTTTGCGTCGTTTGGTGTTGCCCATCGCCGCAATTGCTATCGCACTCCCTTTAATTTTTCCGGGTTCTGAAATTCCGCTCGCCGGAAAATCGCCGTTATTCTCATGGCACATTGCGCTTTCTACGTTGGCCTATGGATCGCTGACGATTGCTGCGTTTCATGCGGTGTTGATGGTGATGCAGGAATCTAGACTGCATGCGCTGCCAGCGGCGGGCGGTCGTTCTGGCTGGTTATCGCTGGCGATTGATAATTTGCCAGCCTTGCTCACGATGGAGCGACTGCTCTTTAGATTGATAGCCTTGGGCTTTGTGCTGCTGACATTAACGGTGATTTCGGGAGTATTTTTTTCCGAGCAATTGTTTGGTATCCCCTTCCGCTGGGAACACAAAACAATTTTCACCTTGTTATCTTGGGTCTTGTTTGGCATTTTGTTGGCCGGACGTCATTGGCGTGGTTGGCGCGGAAAAACGGCGCTGACGTTTACCTTGATTGGCTTTGCTACTTTACTGCTGGCGTACGTGGGTAGTCGATTCGTGCTCGAGGTAGTACTTCATCGAGGCATGGCTTGAAGTATCTTTTGTGGGTGGTGGTCGGCTATTTGGTGTGGCGTTGGTTTAAAGCATCCAAACGCAACAAGGCAGAGGGGTCAGTCTCGCCAGGGACTATGTCTCAAAGTACGCATTCTGATACAGAAGCAATGGTGAAATGCGCGCAATGTGGAGTGCACCTTCCGATTTCTGAAGCATTGCCTGGTTCGAGCAATCAGTTCTTTTGTAGCGATGCTCATCGCGGTTCGCGGAATGCCGAATAGTTTTTCTTCGCCTCCTGCAACGCGCTTCAGCGTTGCTTTTTTTCAGCAGTACCTCATAAGAATTTTTGCAGACCGCAGATGATGAAGTAAGCTTCGCGCTCACTTTTTCAGTCTGCTGATGAATTCTTCCGTTGCGCACATCACGACCACTGAGGTCGCCGATGCACTTCCACCCGACTTTTCTTTGCTTGGGCAGTCCGCTGCTATACGAGCGGTACGAGCTCAGATTGCCAGATTGGCTGAAAGCTCTGTTCCGGTAGTCATCTATGGTGAGTCAGGAGCCGGCAAGGAGCTAGCCGCGCGCGATATCCATTCCTTAAGTACTCGTGCTAACGCTCCTTTTGTGCCGGTTAATTGTGGAGCGATTCCAGAAAATTTAATGGAGTCAGAGTTTTTTGGTGTGCGTCGAGGAGCGTTTACTGGTGCCGTCGAGGATAGATCAGGGTTTTTTCAGGCAGCACATGGTGGGACCTTATTTCTCGATGAAGTAGCAGAGTTACCCATAGCCATGCAGGTCAAATTGTTACGCGTTATCCAGGAAGGCAAGGTTCGTAAGCTGGGCGGTGCACGCGAGGATGTGATTGACGTCAGAATTTTGTGTGCCACGCACCGTAATCTTGCGCAAGAAGTTAGACAGAATCACTTTCGTCAAGATTTATATTACCGGCTCAATGTGATCGAGCTGCATTTGCCGCCGCTTAGAGATAGGCGCGAAGATATTCCCTTGTTATGCGAAGCCTTGCTACTGAAGCAGGAATCATTAACGAAGTGTTCGACTATCTCGGCTGCTGCGCTGACTATTTTGATGGCGCATGATTACCCCGGTAATGTGCGTGAACTGCAAAATATCCTTGAGCGAGCGAGTGCTTTTGCTTCTGACGGCGTTATAGATGTTGATGATTTGATTTTTGGCCCTGGGACTTGGCTGGGTATATCCAGTGCATCAGTAGATTCAGTTACCGCAACTGCGGCCTCGGCCAAGATGAATAAAGCTGAAACTTTGCCTGAAAAAATTAAGGCTTTTGAGCGAGAGCTGATCGTACAGGCCTTGCGTAAGAATCGTTTTCGGCAGACTCGCACAGCGAGTATTCTTGGGATAAGCTTGCGGCAACTTCGTTATCGGATGCAACGTTTGAATATTCATGACCTCGATTGATTCATCTTTATCGATTAATGGTGACGGTTGGTGTTCATCATTGCCCAGACCATCGTGCCCTAATTTTGATGCCAGGCCAGCAGACACTCCGATCAGCTTGCTTGTGATTCACAACATCAGCTTGCCCCCAGGAGAATTCGGTGGGAATTGGATAGAGGCGTTGTTTAGCAATACCCTTGATTGCGACGCCCATCCGTATTTTGATCAGTTGCGCGGAGTGAAAGTGTCGGCCCACTTTTTGGTGCGGCGTGATGGACGTATTTTGCAGTTTGTTTCGGCTAATGATCGAGCTTGGCATGCGGGCGTATCCGAATTCAGAGGGCGACAGCGCTGCAATGATTTTTCTGTGGGTATCGAGCTTGAGGGTTCTGATTTTGAAAACTTCAGTGATGCTCAATATCAAAGCCTTGCCATCTTAACAAGTTCGTTAACAGCTAAATATCCGATTACCGATGTGGTTGGTCATCAGCATATTGCTCCGGATCGTAAGACCGACCCCGGACCATTCTTTGATTGGCAACGCT
>CAINAY010000093.1 GCA_903846425.1 uncultured Noviherbaspirillum sp. | reverse complement strand
TGCATTCGAACGCGCGCTAGAAGAAATTCTGGCGCGCGTTGTTCTTTCCGAGGGTGCTGCTATCGCAGTTGCTTGCAGTGGCGGCCTTGACTCAGCCGTTTTACTACAGTTGAGTGCTGATTTTTTCGCGAGTCATCCTCATCTGCATTCCCATTCTTTACATGTGTTCCATGTTCATC
Source organism: uncultured Noviherbaspirillum sp. (assembly GCA_903846425.1). GTDB lineage: Bacteria > Pseudomonadota > Gammaproteobacteria > Burkholderiales > Burkholderiaceae_D > Pernthalerella > Pernthalerella communis. The sequence goes on along the minus strand of CAINAY010000093.1, from coordinate 1,726 downwards.
ATGGATTAAGCCCGAATGCCGATGACTGGCTGGCACATGTGCAAAGCCAGTGCAAGCAATTGAATCTGCCTTTCGATGCGCGCAAAGTCAGCGTTACCAGCGTCGATGAGCGCGGGCCAGAAAACGCTGCTCGGCTAGCGCGGTATGACGCTTTGTCTAGTTTGTGTTCAACGCATCGTGTAGAGCTATTACTCACCGCTCACCATCAAGATGATCAGGCAGAAACAGTCATGCTGCAGGCACTGCGCGGCGCGGGTTTGCCTGGGTGGTCTGGCATGGCTGATCTGCAGCGAGATCATGCGTTGTTGCCTCCAACAGTCACACTAGCGCGTCCTTTGTTGGATTGCTCGCGTAAACAGTTAGAGCAGATTGCGAGCGAGCGAGCGGTAGCGCATATCGTCGATGAATCGAATGAAGATTCACGTTACAAGCGTAACGCGATTCGTCATGAAATTTTTCCACTCATCGAGCAACACTTCGAAGGATTTACGCAAACACTAGCGCGCAGTAGTCATCACTTTCAAACAGCTCAAGGTTTGTTGGATGAATTGGCTTGCAGCGATCTGCAGCAGTGTATCGATGCGGGCGAACTTAATCTGAAACGCTTAGCGTTACTCTCTGTTGATCGCATCGATAATCTTTTGCGTTACTGGTTGGTTGATAAAATCGGCTGTTACCCTAGTCAAGCACAGCTGCACCAGCTGCATCAACAAATGCTACATGCCGCATCAGATACGCATCCGCAAATAATTTTAGGGCAGTGGGTGTTACTAAGAGAGCGTGATCACTTAATCGTCCGCGCACAAGCGGAGGTGAATCAGCCACCGATAGATGCTGTTAGCGTGGTTTGGCGAGGCGAGCGTCACATCGATATTCCCGAATGGCGCGGGCAGTTGCAGTTTGAAGACGGTAAGGGTGAGGGATTTGATCGTGAGTTCTTAATGCAAGGGCCGCTAACGCTTCGCCCACGCCAAGGCGGTGAACGTTTAAAGCTTGATAGGCTCCGACCCTCACGAAGTTTGAAGAATCTGTTTCAAGAGTCGGGTGTTGCAGCTGGACGGCGCCCATGGCTGCCTTTGCTCTATGCAGGCGATCAATTATTGTTTGCTTGTGGCTTAGGCCCGAATTGCATCGCTGCTCAAAAAAATCCGAGTGTGCGACTTCACTGGCAAGCGTGGAGCGCTGATAATTCAGTGGCAAATCAGTTGTAAAAATCTCCTCGAATTAGCGCTTCAATAATTGGCATTCTGCAACGCAACATGTACAATCTTGGGTTTTCCAAGAGCTCACTTTTCTCTCTTAAATGGCATTAATCGTTCATAAATATGGCGGCACGTCGATGGGCTCTACTGAGCGCATTAAAAACGTCGCACGTCGCGTCGCCAAATGGCATGACGCTGGTCATCAGATTGTGGTTGTGCCCTCGGCTATGTCGGGTGAGACCAACCGCTTGCTTGGCCTCGCAAAAGAAATCAATGCTGATCCCGATCCGCGCGAGTTGGATATGTTGGCCTCAACCGGCGAGCAAGCCTCCGTTGCTTTGTTGGCGATTGCGCTGCAATCGATAGGTAAAGAAGCTGTCTCGTACACTGGTTGGCAAGTGCCCATCATTACTGACAGCGCGTATACCAAGTCACGCATACAGTCGATTGATGATGTCAAAGTCAAAAAAGATTTAGATGCAGGCAAGGTGGTTGTCATTACCGGTTTTCAAGGCATGGATGCT